>QCTA01000001.1 GCA_003211335.1 Prochlorococcus sp. AG-670-O11
TTAAATAATTTAATTTGGGCTTCTGTAGGGCAATTACCGAAATTTTCACTTAAGCAAAAAAATGAAATCAAAACTAGAAATATTAAATTAGAAAACCTTCCAGATAATTTTGGAGTCGATAGGGCTTTCGGTTGTTTGGAAGCTTTAAAAATAATAGAGAATCCATCCAAAAAAGATCTATTAATAGCAGATTGCGGGACAACTTTATCACTTACCAAGTTAAGTGCACATGGCTCTATTCTCGGGGGGCAAATTTCGCCTGGTTTTTCTACACAACTAAGATCTATGGAGCAATATACCAAGAATCTCAAAGCTCCTAGAAAGTACGATATCCCTATTCAAGATTTTCTAATTAACACAGAAGAATCAATGTTAAAAGGAGTATATAACTCTCTCATTGGTTTGATTAATTTATCTTTTGACCCAGCAAAAAATATTTTAATAATGTGCGGAGGTGACTCTGAATTAATTGGTAGTAAATTAAAACAAAAAAATAAAGAAATTATTATCGCCCCAAATTTAGTTATGCAGGGGATGATCACGCACTTCAATAATTAAACTATTACCTCAATCCTAAATCTGAAATTATATGATCAGCCATAATAGCTGCTTTAACTTTTAGGTAAATTTTTTCAATTTTACCATCAGCATCAATTAAAAAAGTATTCCTCATCATTCCCATATATTCCTTTCCCATAAATTTTTTAAGACCATAACTGTCATAGTCAGAAGAAACTTTATAAGGTTCAGGATCTGTCAAAAGAACAAAAGGCAACTCAAATTTTTCGATAAATTTCTGATGTGAAGCAGCACTATCTTTACTAATTCCAAGAACTACAAAATTATTTTCCTTTAGTAAATCCCAATTTTCTCTGAAATTACAAGCCTCTTTTGTACAACCTGGAGTGTTATCTTTTGGATAAAAATATAGTATTATTCTTTTACCTTTAAAATCTTTTAAAGATACATCTTTTTCAAAAGAGTCTTTCAAATTAAATTCTGGTGCTATATCACCAACATTAAGAGCCATTGACATTATTAAATAACTATGAGTACAAAATACCAAGAATCTGGTTGTATGAGATAAAAGGTGTACAAGATGTCGCAACACTGAAAGAACTAGAAATCGCAAATAAGCTGTCGAAGCAACGAGCTAATATTTTTTTAGAAAGCAGAGCTTACATAAGGCAGTCTTTAAGCACTCTTTTCAATTTGAATCCACTAGAAATACCCATAGTTGCAAATCCTGGAGAACCCCCTGAATTACCAAAGGGAATGGGGTATTTCAGTTTTAGTCATTGTAGTGATGCAATTATATTAGTTTGGCATGAAAAAAAAATTGGGATTGATATTGAGAGATTAGATAGAGATTTTAATTATACAAAATTAGCCAAAAAATATTTCTTCAACCCAAATAAATCAAATAATATAAGCAAATCATGTAAAAACTCAATATTAAATCAATGGTGCGCAGTTGAGGCCGCTATAAAATGGGATCATGGCAAATTATCTGAAGATATAAAGGAATGGCAATATTATGAAACTAACAAAACATTATTTCATAAAAAAAAGAAACTAAAGTTAAAATATACTCATATTACTTTTTATAAATGGACTATCTCTTTAGCTTATAAAGATAGTTCTCACTTTATCCCTAACATTATTTGCAGTTCAAAGATATTCTAATTTTTTCGTTTTTTACGTAGATCTTCATATTTCTTGTTTTCCCATCCATAACTCTTTGGTTCCCAATATTTTATTCCTTTTAAATCATCAGGCAAATATTCTTGTTGTAACCGGTTCCCTTGATAATTATGCGGATTAATATAATTACTGGCATTATTTTTCAAATGATTTGGAACTAACGATACGTTCAAATTATTTATTGATTCTACTGCTTTAAAAATTGATTTAGTACTATTACTCTTAGGAGAAATTGCTAAGTATAAAGAAGCTTGAGAAAGAAAAAATAGTCCTTCAGGGAAACCAACGCGATCAAATGCGGCACAACAAGACTGGACAACAACTATTGCATTAGGATCTGCAAGACCTATATCCTCGGAAGCAGCAATCAAAAGTCTTCTAAAAATAAAATTTGGATCTTCACCAGCTTCAACCATATTGGCAAGCCAATATAAAGTCGCATCTGGATCTGAACCTCTAATAGATTTTATAAATGCACTAACAACATCAAAATGATTTTGTCCATTTTTATCGTAAACAATATTTTTCTTTTGGATCGAATCTTCAGCAATTGGTAAATCAATCACAACTAGTTTATCTTTATTTTCCTTTGTAGTACTTATACCTAACTCTAAAGCATTTATGAGATTCCTTGCATCACCTCCAGAAAACTTTATTAGATGATTAATTGCCTCTTCTGTTATTTCGATAGCTTTAGAATCTTTGAGACAAGCATAATAATTTACTACTTTTTCAATTATTTTCTTCAAATCATTTTTATTTAAAGGAAGTAATGAAAAAATACGAGCTCTACTTATTAGAGCTTTATTCACAGCAAAGAAAGGGTTTTCTGTTGTAGCACCAATAAAAGTAATGGTACCGTTTTCAATTGAGGGCAACAAAGCATCTTGTTGAACTGAAGTGAATCTATGTACCTCATCAATAAACAAAATTGTTTTCCTATTTGTACTAAGTAACCTTTCCTTCGCATTAGCAATTTCGGCGCGTAACTCCTTAATGCTTGACAAAACAGCGTTTAATTTTATTAATGAGGAACGTGTATTAGATGATATAATCTCGATTAAAGTTGTTTTACCTACACCAGGTGGGCCAGAAAAAATAATATTCCCTACTTTGTCGGTCAAGATTGCACTTCGCAATAAAGAATTATTTCCTAAAATTGATTCTTGACCAACAAAATCATCTAAATTCTTTGGTCTTAATTTATCTGCTAGTGGAGCATTACTTTGCATTTGATAAGCATCGCGAAAATTGCTAAATAAATTATCTGACTCCATCCTTTTTAGCCTAAAAATAAATTATGTTTATAATCTATGTAATAACAGTAGGTTTTTCCATTTTGGTAAGTTTTGAAATATTTAATAAATGATCTAAATCATTAATTAAAGCTTTTAAGGCAATTTGAGGATTTAAAGCTAAATTTTGTTGAGAGCTTGCAAATTTTTCAAAATATAATCTTAAAGTTGAACCTTTTGTACCAGTACCTGACAAACGTAAGATTACTCGAGAATTATCCTCGAGTATAATCCTAAGTCCTTGATTTTCAGTAATAGAATGATCTACTGGATCTAAATATGAAAAATTATCTGCATGTTTAACTAAATTGCCAGCAAACTTATTTTCTTTTAAACTTGGAAGTTTAGAAGATAAATTACTGAATATTTGATTTGCAATATTTGAAGGAATAGCCTCGTAATCATGCCTTGAATAATAATTTCTTCCATATTTTTGCCAATGGTTTTGAATTAATTCACTTACTGAACACCTTTTAACAGCTAAAATTTGTAGCCAATATAAAACGGCCCATAAGCCATCTTTTTCTCTAACATGATTACTCCCAGTTCCAAAGCTTTCCTCTCCACAAATTGTAATTAAATTAGAATCTAAGAGATTTCCAAAAAATTTCCATCCAGTTGGTGTTTCAAAACAAGGAATATTTAATGCGCTAGCGACTAAGTCTACTGCTGAACTTGTAGGCATAGATCTTGCGACGCCCGAGATGCCATCTTTGAATCCCGGCACACAATTTGAATTAGCCGTAATAACTGCAAGGCTATCACTAGGATTTACAAAACATCCCCGTCCTAAAATCATATTTCTATCGCCATCACCATCACATGCAGCTCCAAAACTATAGGATTTTTGAACCAATAATAAATCTGCCAACTTAGCAGCATAAGTAAGATTTGGATCAGGATGTAACCCTCCAAAATCCTCTAACGGAACTCCATTCATTACACAATCGTCATTAAGACCCATTTTTTCAACAAAAATATTTTTTGCATATGGACCAGTAACTGCGTTCATTGCATCAAAAATTAAAGAGAAATCTTTTTTTAAAAAATCACTTATTTGATCTAAATCAAAAATATTCTCCATTAAATCTGAATAATCCTTTAATCCATCAATTATTTCTACTGAGGTTTCACCAAATGAGAATATACCAAACTTATCTAAGTCTGGTATTTTAATTTTGCAAATTTTATAACTTTTAAGTGATTGAGAACATTGATATATCTGATTAGTAATTAACTCAGGGGCTGGTCCCCCATTTGCAATATTTAATTTTACACCGAAATCACCTTCAATTCCTCCCGGATTATGACTTGCGGAAAGAATAATACCTCCAATAGCTCCTTCTTTTCTAATTAAATGAGATGTCGCAGGTGTAGACAATAAACCATTTTTTGGAATAAGGACTTTTCCAACTTTATGAGCTACGCAAATTTGAATAATTTTTTTAATTGCTGCGATATTTCCATATCTACCATCACCACCGACAACCAAAGTTGAACCTTGTAAATCTTCAAGTGATTTTAAAATTGCCTCTATGAATATCTCTAAGTAATGATCTTCTTGAAATCTTAAAGTACTTTTTCTTAACCCTGAAGTACCTGGCCTTTGATCTTGAAAAGAATTATTTATATGAATTACTTTTTCTTCAGTCATGATTTTTTTAAAACTTAAAAAAAATCTAACTAAATTAATGTGGCATTTCGGATGTTCTTAACATAGCGATAAACCATAAAGAAGAAATAATTAGTGCACTGAAAATTCCATAACTAACTCCAAACTTAGAAATAGTAATAGGGACTATTAGAGGAAAAGTGACAGCTCCAAATAAAGGTGTAAAAGCAACAATTTTTTTTAGCATTAATTTATTTGTTTAAAACCATTGTGTCTCAGCATTATCTTTTTCATTTGTATCGTCAAGAGGGGTAAGTCTATCAAATTTCATTGTGATATTTTTTTCTTGTTTACCAGAAGCATCAACAGCTTTAATTTCATATTTTTGAGAGCCATCCCTGAAAGGGACTTGAAGTCTAAAAGTACCATCGGCAGCTAAGGGGACTTCTTCTTCACCAATAGTTAACTTTGCAGATGGATCTGTTGCGCCATAAACAATTAATTCTGAATCAGCAACTAACCAAAATGATCTATTTTTAACTATTCCACTCCCTGATTGATTCAAGCCTGAAGACCATTGCCCAGAACCAGAATCGTTGAGATTTGAGTTTAAATTTGTTGAATTCCTATCTTCCATAAATTCCTCAGAGCCAACTTTTTTTCTTGTAGGAAAAGTTGTTGCTGCCTGATATAAACGCTCATGCAAACCATTAGTTTCTTGTCCCTGAGGAATTTGTATTGTTGAAGGAGGCTCGGATGATGAAGATGTATCTAAGTTAAAAGGAACAAACTTATCTAAAATTTGCTCTGAAGGCTGAGTACCAGGTACATGGCTTACAGAAGAAAAAGCTAAGGACATCCATTTAAAACCGTATTTATAACCCAATTCAACTTTATAATCCCTATCTGAAAGGGGTATTGGCAAATACCATTCAGTACTATAGCTATCGACAGCAATTTCTCTTAAAGCTCCTTGGTTCAAATTTCCTTCACCTATGCCAGTAGAATCATATAGACGTAAACATAATTTATTAGCACCTAAAGACTGAGCTTTATCTCTATCACTTTCAGAGATTTGCCAAAATACATAGGCCCATTCTGGATCTCTGGGCAAAAATACTAGTTTTGTATTAATTTCTTCTTTAACTAGTTGAGTATTAATGTCAGAAGTATTTGGAAAAGTATTTTTGGTTGAGACTTTATTATATTTTTCAGTAGCTTTTTTTTGATATTTGAATATGAGATCGATTAATACAGATTTTGTTTTTCTACTGTAAAGAGGGACAGATAATTTACTAGCTTCTTGACGCAGTTGTCTCAGGGTTAGACTTAGTAGGTATTCTTTATTCTTAGTCCCATCAACCACTTTTAAATCTCCAAAAATTACATGAAAATAGTATGTTCTTTTTTTTGGCAGTTTGCGTGACATTAGAGGCAGTCGTCAGCATCTTCTGACTACTTTTATGTTTTTAAAATTTACAACTTCCTTATGAATTGTTGGTATTAATGAATTTTGGAGGAATCTAAAAATCTGTAAACATTAAATTAATTTTCTTTTTTTTTAAATTTTATTACCTTGAATTGTTAAGAACTCAACAAAAATATATTTTTTCTTCGGGATCACTTCATATTAATTATCCCAATTTTTTTCAACTAAAGTGATTAAATCCTCAAGATCCAATTCTTTAAAATTTTTTTCAATACTCTGAGAAAAAGAATCTATTTTTTTTGCAGCAGCAGACATTTGTTCATAAAAAAGCTGATTGAAATTTTTATCATTAAACCTTTGGGATTGTTTATCACACCATTCTTTGAGGATTTCATCGTCTTTAAACAAAGATTTTTCTTCTTTTGCAATCTCTTTGAAAATTTCAAGACAATGGGCTAGTAACCTAATATGGTGCTTTTTGATTATGGATATATTAAGTTGATCAATATTATTCACGATCTCATCGCTTAACGGACTTGGAAAAGAATTAGTTTGATTAGACATTAATTTTTTAATTGAATTAAGGATAAAAACTCAATATTGGGCATATATTTAGTTAAAGTATAGAAAGCTAATTGTAATAAATTAATTCATAGAAATTATGGTAAGTGAAAATTTAGTTAAAGACGTCGTATCTGAACCATATAAATATGGTTTCGTTACCGATATCGAAACTGAAAAAATTTCTAAAGGGCTAAATGAAGATACAATTCGATTGATTTCAGCAAAAAAAGAAGAGCCTGAATATCTTCTTAATTTTAGACTTAATGCATTTAAAAAATGGCAAAAAATGAAAGAACCTAATTGGGCCGAACTAGGTTATAAAACAATCGATTACCAAGATATAATTTATTATTCTGCACCTAAACAAAAAGAAAAAATTTCTAGCTTAGATGAAGTTGATCCCAAGCTCTTAGAAACCTTTGATAAATTAGGTATTCCTCTAACTGAACAAAAAAAACTTACCAATGTTGCTGTCGATGCAGTATTTGATAGTGTTTCTATTGCAACAACTTTCAGAAAAGAGCTTGCTGAGCATGGAGTAATATTTTGTTCTATAAGTGAAGCAGTCAAAGATCACTCAGATTTAATAGAAAAATATTTGGGTTCTGTTGTTCCGTCTAATGACAATTATTTTGCCGCATTAAACTCTGCCGTTTTTAGTGATGGTTCTTTTGTTTACATCCCAAAAGGGGTGAAATGTCCAATGGATCTTTCATCCTATTTTAGGATCAATAGTGGGGATTCCGGTCAATTTGAAAGAACTTTAATTATTGCAGAAGAATCTAGCTCTGTTAGCTACCTTGAAGGATGTACGGCTCCAATGTTTGATACCAATACTTTGCACGCAGCAGTAGTTGAACTAATAGCCTTAGACGATGCCTCAATTAAATATTCAACGGTGCAAAATTGGTATGCCGGGGATGAAGAAGGAGTAGGCGGAATTTTTAATTTTGTCACCAAAAGGGGTAAATGTTTAGGTAAAAGAAGCAAAATAAGTTGGTCCCAAGTTGAAACAGGCTCCGCGATAACATGGAAATATCCTAGTTGTGTCCTTTTAGGGGAAGAATCCATAGGAGAATTTTATTCTGTAGCACTTACTAATAACCTGCAACAAGCCGATACAGGTACAAAAATGATTCATATCGGTCCTAAAACTAAATCTACAATCGTTAGTAAAGGAATTAGTGCTGGCAATTCAGTTAATAGTTACAGGGGTCTTGTAAAAATGGGTTCGAAAGCTTCTGGTTCAAGAAACTACAGTCAATGTGATTCAATGTTAATAGGGGATCAAGCTGCTGCGAATACATTTCCTTATATTCAATCTCAACAGCCAAATTCAGAAATTGAGCATGAAGCCAGTACATGTAGAATTTCTGAAGATCAACTTTTTTATTTACAAAGCAGGGGTATTGAATTTGAAGAGGCTGTATCAATGATGGTAAGTGGATTTTGTAGAGACGTATTCAATCAATTGCCAATGGAATTTGCGGCTGAAGCAGATAAGCTACTTGCCCTCAAATTAGAAGGTTCAGTAGGTTAATCAATTAATTTCTGAAGTGTGATGCAAAGTAAAACTAAAGAATTAGATCCAATATTAGAAGTAAATAATCTTTTTGCATCTATAGAAAATCTTCCCATTTTAAAAGGGGTAACTATTACAGTTAATCCTGGAGAAATTCACGCAATAATGGGAAGAAATGGATGTGGCAAAAGTACTCTTTCCAAGATTATTGCAGGTCATCCATCTTACAAAATAAATAAAGGTGAAATAAAATTCACTGGAAACGATATTCAGTCTTTAGAACCAGAAGAGAGAGCTCAATCTGGGATTTTTCTAGGTTTCCAATATCCAATTGAAATACCAGGAGTAAGTAATCTCGAATTTCTACGAGTTGCAACAAATGCAAGAAGAAAATTTCTTAATAAAGAAGAGCTCGATACTTTTGATTTTGAAGACTTGGTAAAAGAAAAACTTGAATTAGTAAAAATGGATTCTGCCTTTTTATCAAGGAGTATTAATCAAGGTTTTTCAGGTGGGGAAAAGAAAAGGAATGAAATATTACAAATGGCATTATTAGAACCAAGAATTGCAATTTTGGATGAAACTGACTCAGGCTTAGATATTGATGCTCTTAGGATAGTTGCCTCTGGCATCAAAAAGATATCTAATGAACAAACAGGAATTATATTGATTACCCACTATCAAAGATTATTAGATGAAATAAAACCCGATTATGTTCATGTAATGTCAGATGGTCAAATAATAAAAACTGGAGATAGTGATCTTGCCTTAGATCTTGAGAAACATGGTTATGAATGGACTGATAATTTTATAAAAGAGAAATAAATCAATGCAAATAATTGAAGAAATAAAAAAGAATGAATTAATTAGTAATCCATCTGAGATTCAACAAATTTGTCTCGATAAATTAACGTTAAATCCGTTACCAAATATCAAAAGTGAATACTGGAGGCTATCCAATAAATCCAAATTCCTCGGCTTGCTTAATCACACAAATAAGAATAAAGAATCCAAAGTTAATCTCCCATATAAAAAAGCATCTAAAAATATAATTAGACTAATAATAGGAGAGGATAGCTCTATCAATTTAAAAGAAGAAAACTTTTCAATAAAGGAATTAAAAGAAATAGAAGTAATTAATCATATCAAAAAAAATATATCTAATTTTGATAAAAACGATAATTGGAGCGATTTACTAAATCATTGTTTAAGTTCTAAAGAAAATATCTTGGGTTTAAATATTTCTGGTAATAAAATTCCTCCTATTGAGATATTTAGTGCTTCCTCACCCGACTCTTTTAATGCTAAAACACTTATTTTATTCTTTGAAAAGAATTCTAAAGTCGATTTATTGCAAATTAATCTTGGAAAAGAAAATTCTTCATTATCTGTCTCAACTTATCTCTGTTTAGAGGAAAATACTTCGGTAAATCATGGTGTAGTTTCCTATGGAGAGAACAAATCTAACTTATTAAATTCTTTAAATGTAATTCAAAACGCAAAAAGTGAATATAGCTTAGGATCATTACATTTCCACTTTAATTATGCGAGATTTGAAATCCGTATTAACCAATTACATGGGAATGCCAAAACAAATATAAAAGGACTACAAATTACAAAAAATAATGACCAAATAGCTACTTATACAAAAATGCAATTTAACGGTCCTAATGGATTTTTAGATCAAGTTAATAAATCTTTAGCAGATGATAAATCCCATGCTGTCTTTGAAGGTTCGATTATTGTTCCAAAAATTGCACAAAAAACTGATGCGTCACAATTAAGCAGAAATTTACTTTTATCCAGACACGCTAAAATTGATACTAAACCTCAATTAGAGATAATTGCTGATGATGTAAAATGTAAGCATGGTGCAACTATTTCACAGTTAAATGAAGAAGAACTTTTCTATATGAGATCAAGAGGACTCACGTTAGCAGAGGCCAGTAAACTACAATTAAGTTCTTACTTTCAAGAAATAATTTCAACTATCCCTGTTTCAAAAGACAAATGGGATTTGCTTCATAAACTTTTAAAAGAAAATTAATGGAAACAATTAAAAATTTCCCGAAAATAAATAAAAAAAACCTACCTCTCATAGATACAAATGACTTTCCTTTATTAGAAAATAATTTTAGGAGCAAAAATTCAATTATTTATCTTGATCACGCTGCAACAACCCAAAAACCAATCCAAGTTCTTAAAAAAATTGATGAATATTATAAAAATTTCAATGCAAACGTTCATAGGGGCGCTCATCAATTAAGTGCAAAAGCAACAGAAGAATTTGAGAACTCAAGATCTTTAATTGCTCAATATATTAATGCTGATTCAATAAAAGAAATAATTTTCACAAGGAATGCGACTGAAGCCATAAATCTGGTTGCTAGATCATGGGGAGAATTTACTTTAAAAGAAAATGATGAAATTGTTTTATCTATAATGGAGCATCACAGTAATATTGTTCCTTGGCAAATGGTTGCTGCAAAAAATAAATGTAAACTGAAATTTGTCGGCATAGATCAGGAAGGAAGATTAGATATTAATGATTTCAAATCCAAATTAACATCGAAAACAAAGCTAGTAAGTTTGTTACACATAAGCAACACCTTAGGGTGTTGTAATCCTATAAAAGAAATAACCAAATTAGCTAAAGATAAGGATTCTTTAGTTCTGCTTGATGCATGTCAAAGTTTGGCTCATCTTAAGTTGGATGTTAATAAACTAGGTATAGATTTTTTAGCAGGTTCAGGACATAAATTATGCGGTCCCACGGGTATAGGTTTCTTATGGTCCAAAAAAGAAATTTTAGAAAAAATTCCTCCTTTTTTTGGTGGTGGTGAAATGATCCAAGATGTTTTTGAAGAGAAAAGTACTTGGGCTGAACTTCCACATAAATTTGAAGCAGGTACTCCAGCAATTGCAGAAGCAATAGGATTAGCTGCAGCGATTAAATATATTAACAATATTGGGTTAGATTGTATTAATGAATATGAAAAGGAGATTACAAAATATCTATTTGAACAATTAAATCAAATAGAAGATCTTGAAATAATAGGTCCTTCTCCGGATATAGATAATAACAGAGCTTCATTAGCAACCTTTTATGTAAAAGGAATACATTCAAACGATATCGCTGAAATTCTAGATTCGAAAGGTATTTGCATAAGAAGTGGACATCATTGTTGTCAACCTCTGCACAGACATCTGGGAATAAGTTCAACCGCTAGAGTTAGTATGAATTTCACAACTACCAAAGAAGATATCAATACATTTATCGAAAAACTTAAAGAAACTATTAGTTTTTTAAAGCTGAATTCTTAAATATGTAAAGTCCTCTCTAAAAACTCTTGAGTTTTTTTAAGAACGTGTTTCTTATTATTAATATTTTTAAAACCATGTCCTTCATTTTCAAAAATTATGACTTCAGAAGATTTGTTATTTGTGAGCAGTTTTTCCTTAATTTGTAATGTTTTCTTATAAGAAATAACTAAATCTTTTTTGCCATGAAATAATAAAACAGGTTTCTTTAATTGATTAATTTTATTAATTGGTGATCTAACTTTATACTCATTAGAAAATGTTGAATATTGACCTATAAGGGAATTTAAGTACCCTCTCTCAAATCTATGAGTTTTATGATGCATATCATTTAAATCAAGAACAGGGTATTTACAAATCGCCACTTTAAAAATATCACTTTCACATAAAGCATTAATTGCAGTTAAACCACCTGCACTATTACCTAAGATTGCGACCTTTTCGCTATCAATAAGGTTTAACCTAATCAAATCAAGTACTAATGCTTTACAGTCATATGAATCGAGAATACCCCATTTATAATTTAATCTCTCTCTATAATCTCTGCCAAAACCAGAGGAACCGCCATAATTCACTTCTGCTACAGTAAATCCTCTCGAAGTCCAATATTGTACTTCCGAATTTAATGACCCTTCAAAACAAGCAGTAGGTCCACTATGTGCTCTAACAATTAATGGTGATTTAACAAACTTCTCAAATAAAGGCTTATAAATAAACGAATGTGTGGATTGATTATTAAAACCTTTAAACCAAAAAGATTCTGGTCTTGCATATTCATTTATAGACGCAAAAGAAATCTCATTTGATAAATTAATTTTGTTTTTATCTGCAAAATCACACTCAAATAAATAGTCGAAACAACCAAAACTACTTCCTCTAATAACTGATTTTCGATCATAAATATCTAAATCACTTATTGAACTATAAGGTAATTGAAGCTCTTGAATACATTCAAAGTTTTGATAATGTTCCAGTAACCAACTATTTCCTTTTTTGGCAAGACAAAACAAATTTTGAATATTTCCTGAAAAAAAAGAAATGCCAGAAACCCACTGGGGTGATCCATATTCGGTTAAGGGTTTAATTATTCTCTTTATGAGAATAATATTTTTAATATCAGTTACATCAAGAAAAAATAAATTCCACCAGCCCGTACTATCTTCAGAACAAACTAAAAATTTATCACTTATCCAGTAAGGTTGAAAGAAAGAAACATTTTTTGACTCATTAATCGATTTACTAGAAAATTTTTTTATTTTTTGTATCTCTCCATCATTATCAATACTTGCAAAAAAGAGATCATTTCTTTCCCAAGGCATGCAGGATGAATCCCATTCAATCCAGGATAATAAATTAGCTGAAATATTGGCAGATAAATTCCCAGCAAAATTTTCAAATTTTTTTATTTTACGAATTTCTTGTTTAGTCTTTTTTAAATTTAATGAGAATAAATAATCTCTATTTTTAACCTCACATAAACCGTATAAGATATTATTTTTAGAAATAACAAATGAAGTATCAAAATTAATTTCTTTTGTTTCAGTAAGTTGTCTTGGTTCCATATCGCATCGCAAAAACTCATTAGCATTTTTAGAGATTATCTCTTGGACTTTAAAAATTTTTAACCATAGTGCTTTTGAGAGCTTATCGACCCATATCAAATAAATTTGATCATGCACCTCTATACATTGATATGATTTCCCCCCATAACCATGAAAATTGCTTTTAATATAAAAATTATTACCAGTTAATCTTTGTGGAATTGCATTTTTATCATTAAAAGGCCTAGCAAAAATGGCACTTTTATCCGTTTTTTCATCAGAAATAGTATCTACCCAAAAAATCATATTCTTAATAAGTGATAACTCTTTAAAAGATATTTTTTTAGTATCACTTTGCTTAATTTTTAAATTCTTAGCATTACTCATTTTGAAAATTTATTAAAAGATGAATTTAAAGTGCTAATATTTTTATAGCTTAACTGTTGAGAAAATAATTTTTCCGTGGCAAACCATTTTTCACAACTCGCAAAAAAATCAAAAGCAAAAAGTACTACAGAAAAAGTATCTAAAGAACAAACAGGAAGTCCATCACTAGAAATATATAAACTTGGTAATGATATATTGAGAGGAAATGCTAAAAGAATAAGTAAAGTTGATAATTCCATAAGAATCTTATCTAAAGAAATGCTTCAAAGTATGTATGCAGCAAAAGGAATTGGACTAGCTGCCCCGCAAATAGGAATTATGAAGGAGCTACTTGTAATTGATGTAAATTTTGAAGATACTGCTGCTGATCCATTAATTTTGATAAATCCAGAAATTACTAATTATGGGACAACTTTAAATTCATATGAAGAAGGTTGCTTAAGCATCCCAGGAGTTTATTTAAACGTTGTTAGACCATCAACAATTAAATTAAGATTTAGAGATGAAATGGGCAGACCAAGAAAAATGAAAGCTGATGGACTCTTAGCAAGATGCATTCAACATGAAATGGATCATCTTAATGGGGTTTTATTTGTTGATAGAGTTACTTCAAAAGAAGATTTGAATAGAGAACTTATTAAAGAAGGATTTAATCAAAAAGATGTTATGTCAATCAACTAATTTAATTAATCAAAAAAAAATGGTTAAAACTACAATCTTTAGCAAAATAATCAATGGTGAAATTACTTGTGAGAAGCTTTATGAAGACGATATTTGTATCGCATTTAATGATATTGCCGCTCAAGCTCCAGTTCATTTTTTAGTTATTCCTAAAAAACCTTTAGTTAGTTTATATGAGTGTTTGGAGGAGGATAAAGATTTACTCGGTCACCTTCTCTTGATAGGAAAAAATATTGCTAAATCAAAGAAATTAAAAAGTTGGAGAACAATTATTAATACTGGAGAAGAATCTGGACAAACAGTATTTCATTTACATATCCATTTTTTAGGTGGTAGAAAAATGAATTGGCCTCCGGGTTAAAACTCTCAAAAGAGTTTATTATTGGCTATAAATAAGAAAATAATAAGAATATGAAGACACCTGAATCAGTAAAAATTAAGTCTAACAATTTCTTAAATTTAATTATTACAAATTGGGAAAGCCTAAATGAATCTCAAAAATCAGTTTTAATTAAAATTTGGAAGGTATTAACTTACAAATGGCAATTACAAATCTTATTTAATTTACCCTTTTTAATTTGGTGGTTAATGGATATATCGATTGTAAAAGTTCACGAATTTGATTTAAAATTATTGTCTTACCTTAACCTTCCAGATTGGATGATATCTCTAATAGGTTTCGGTCAATCATCTTCATAAAAGATATAATCTATTTTAGATAAAGTTATTGTTAGAAATATGAATAATATAATACAAAATAAATCTAAAATAATTTATCAGCTACAGAAGTTAAGGAGATTAGCACAGCCATTTTTTCTACCTATTGATCAATGCAACGGATTTCAATTTATATGGCTTTTAATATCTCTCTTGTTTTGTGTAGGAGGTATAGTTCTAGTAGGCCTAACAGGTATAATCAGTTTTTTTGAAAGTATTCAACCAATTTTTCTTGAGAAATACTTTGGTGGAGTGGTAAATACTGTTAATACAATATGGTCTGGTTGGTGGGGATTACTATTTTCAGGATTATTTCTTATTGGTTCAGGAAGTTTTTTTAGTTTAAGACGTCAACTCAAAAATCGTAGATGGATACATTGGTTATTCCTCGCAGTCATAGTATTAATGCTTTTAGCTGTAAATGGAATTAATGCAGGGATAGGATTTATTGCAAGAGACCTAACAAATGCTTTAGTAGAAAAACAACAGGATGGGTTTTATAGAATTTTAGGAATCTATGCTTGTTGCTTCGCTGTCGCTTTACCAATTCGCGTTTCGCAAATATTTTTTACCTACAAATTAGGAATAATTTGGCGAGATTGGCTTTCAAAAAGTTTAGTTAAAGACTATATGACGAATAAAGCATATTACCAACTAAATCCTAATGATGAAGAACAAACTGATGTAGATAATCCTGACCAAAGAATAACAGACGATACCAGAGCTTTTACTGGTCAAAGTTTATCCTTTACTTTAGGAGTTTTTGATGCACTTCTAACTTTTTCTCTAAACATTCTCATATTATGGAGCATTAGTACAACATTAACCTTTTCATTATTTGGATATGCTTTATTTGCTACTGCCATCCTATTGGTTGCTGGTAAAAATCTTGTAAAAATTGATTTCGACCAACTTAGATATGAAGCAGATTTCAGATACGGATTAGTACATATTAGAGATAATGCTGAATCAATAGCTTTTTATTCAGGTGAAATACCGGAAAAAAGTGAAACAGAGAGAAGGCTGGGTGAAGTGGTAAGAAATTTTAATTTACTAATAATTTGGAGAGTAATAATTGATGTAATGAGACGTTCTATCAATTATGCAGGCAACTTTTTTCCATATCTAATAATGGCAATTCCTTACTTTAGAGGGGATATTGATTATGGTCGTTTTATTCAAGCTAGCTTTGCATTTGGAATGGTAGAGGGTTCTTTGTTTTTTATTGTTAATCAAATAGAGGAACTAGCAAAGTTTACAGCAGGCATTGGAAGATTAGAGGGTTTTCAGTCAAAAGTTGAAAGTATCAGTCAAATCAAGCCGATTGATAATCAAAATATAATTTCTGATTATTCTTCTATCATTATCAACGATGCCAATCTTTTTCCGCCTGGATCTAATACAGCTATAATCAAAAACTTAAATCTAAGTATTGAAACAAATCAATCATTATTAGTAGTGGGTCCCTCTGGTTGCGGTAAAACATCTTTATTAAGAATGATCAGTGGATTATGGGAACCTAATCAAGGATCGATTAAAAAGCCAAAAACAGGTGATTTACTATTTATACCCCAAAAACCCTATATGCTATTGGGCTCTTTAAGAGAACAATTATGTTATCCAACAGAAGTTGATAAATTTAGTGATGACCACTTAATCTCTGTTCTTAATGAAGTAAATTTAAGATCTATAGTTGATAGATATCCTAACCTTGACGTTAAACAAGATTGGCCAAGAATTCTTTCATTAGGAGAGCAGCAAAGATTAGCTTTTGCAAGATTACTACTAAATTCTCCAAGGTTTGCTGTATTAGATGAAGCAACTAGTGCATTAGATATTAAAACTGAAAAAAAATTATATAATTTATTAAAAGATAGAGAATTATCGTTGATAAGCGTTGGACACAGACCTAGTTTGAAGGATTTTCATGAGAACATTCTGGAATTAAATGGAAAGGGAGACTGGAAATTATTTACTACAGATAAGTATAATTTTAAAAATTAGATTAATGTTATGAATTCAAATAAAAAACAACCTGATGAAGAAATTATGAAAAAAGAAGAAACAAATTATGAAAAAATTGAAATTCAGGATGAATCAAACAAAATTGAGGATATATATAAGTTTGGATGGAGTAATTATTCGGAAATAACAAATGGAAGATTTGCAATGATTGGATTTTTAGCAATTATTTTAATTGAATTAATAAGTCAAAAATCATTCCTAAATTGGGCTGGAATTTTTTAACTAATCATCAAATCTAGAGCTGTTATCTCTGGGTTTATTTTTTTTTGTGCCAACAGTATATCTTCCAGTTTTATCTTTAGAAGTTGATCTTCCTCTGGCTGATGTACTTCGAGATTGAGGAGTTTTTTGTACTTCATTTATATTCGATGAAAAAGAAGCATCTTCTACTTTTTCTCTTGAAGTCTGAGATCTAATAGATGGCCTTTTTGCTTTATTAGAAGAAGGAGAAGAGTCTTTAGGAGAGGAATTATTTAATTTCCTAGAAACTTCTTGATTAGGTAATGGGCGTGAGCCTCGTTTAACTTCACTTCTAGATGATCGTCTTTCTCCAAAACTTCCACTTCTTTCGTCATTACTTGCTCTGCCTTCAGAACGATTTCTTCTTCTATTTGGTTCATCATTTTCAAATTGATTAGATTCTCTTATAGAAGGTCTCCTCCTACTTACTGCAGACTCAGGGATAGCTCTTGATATATTTCTCCTTTGCGATCTACTTTCCATATAATCATCTTCCAAGTCATCTTCTTGAGGTTTGAATCTTCTAGAAGGTCTATCAAAATTTTCAAATTGATCATAATCATCATTAAACCTATTTCTAGAAGGATTTCTCGGCATATCTGGAATCTGATCATCTTCAAAATAAGAAGACCTTCTTGCTTGTTCAGTTGCAACACCTCTTAATCGAACACTTTCATATGCAAAGAACACCGTCGTTCCTGCTAATAAAAACTGGCCAAATTGCAAAATAGGATCTAATCTCCACCCTTGAAAAAATAAAATCCCTCCACATAAAAGACCTATTGCTGCAAAGAAAACATCGTAATCTCTTGCCAGCGCCGGTTTAAATGACCTCAAAAAATAAAGTCCGCCACCACATACAGCTAATACGATGCCTACAATACTTGCCCAATTTAGACTAGCATTGACCACTTTTTTCTCTCCAAAACTTATTGTTTAAGGTGCAATAAAACACCTTTATATATAGTTTACTTAAAACTTTTATAAAAACTAGCGTCTACGTGTAGCTGAAGTACGCTCAAGTGAATCTTTTTGACTAACAAAGATCAAAAATGCAGCAGCTGGGATAACTATAAGTAACGCTGCTGCAAAGAAACTGGCTATCATGTTAAAGCCCGAACTACCTGCGACTTCTGGGGAAACATCAGCGATTAATAATAGATCTGAAATTTGAATCACTTTTTTAAAATTAAATTCTGAATTTATAATACGAATTCAATCCTAACTTATGGGATCTTTATTAAGATGGATTAAATAATTGTCATTTCATTGTTTCAAAACTATTTACCCATTTTAGATCTTACGTTAGGAATTCTTCTATCATTTCTAACGCTAGTCTTTCTAATAAGATTAATATTAACTTGGTATCCAAAAGTTAATTTAAATAAGGGTTTTTTGTTATTGATCGCAATCCCAACAAGTTCCATTTTAAACTTTACAAAAAAAATGATTCCTCCCATTGGAGGAGTCGATATCGGTCCGGTTATTTGGATAGGGATAATAAGCTTTCTAAGAGAAATACTTGTTGGTCAGCAAGGTTTAATCAAATTAGCCATACAAAAGAGTATTAGTTAAGAAAACATAATATCTCATTTAATAGTTAGGTAATAATTCTTCTTCAACATATTTTGTATGGATTTTACCTTGCATAAATTTCTTTTTATTTAAAAGAGTCAAATGAAAGTTAATTGTAGTTGGAATTCCTGTTACAGCACATTCATTTAAAGCTCTATTCATTCTTTTTATAGCAGTTTTGCGGTCTGTACCCCAAACTATTAATTTACCTATAAGAGAATCATAAAATGGAGGAATTTCATACCCAGTATATACATGGCTATCAACCCTTACACCAGGTCCCCCAGGAGGAAGCCATCCAGTAATTTTTCCAGGAGAGGGACGAAAATTATGTGAAGGATCCTCAGCATTAATTCTGCATTCAATAGCATGACCATTTAGTTGAATATCATCTTGAGTAAAACCTAAATTATCACCTCCAGCTATTTTGATTTGTTCAGCAATTAGATCAACCCCAGTAACCATTTCAGTTACGGGATGTTCTACTTGAATCCTAGTGTTCATCTCCATAAAGTAAAAATTATTATCGTCATCAACTAAAAATTCGACCGTTCCCGCTCCTTCGTAACAAATACTTTTAGCAGCAGCAATGGCTGCGTTACCCATTTTTTTTCTAAGAGCATGGTTTATAGCTGGACTAGGAGACTCCTCTAATAATTTTTGATGTCTCCTCTGTACAGAACAATCTCTTTCTCCAAGATGAACTACATTACCTGACCTATCAGCAAGGATTTGTATTTCTACATGCCTTGGCTTTTTTATAAATTTCTCCATATATAAACCATCATTGCCAAATGCAGCTTCTGCTTCTCCTTGCGCTGCTTTAAACATTTTTTCTAAATTTGCTTTATTTTCAACCAATCTCATTCCTCTACCTCCACCTCCAGCAGTCGCTTTTATAATGACAGGATATCCAATCTCATCTGCCATTTGATGAGCCTCTTCAACACTCGACAATAAGCCTTTACTTCCTGGAACAGTGGGGACGCCTACTCTCTCCATTGTCTCTTTAGCAGTAGATTTATCTCCCATTGATCTAATTGCATTAGGAGATGGTCCAATAAAAATTATGCCATGATCATTACACATTTCCGCAAATTTATCATTCTCCGCGAGAAAACCATAACCTGGATGGATAGCATCAACCCCTCTTGATGTAGCAGCAGCTAAAATATTCGGAATATTTAAATAACTCTTGTTACTAAGTGAGTCCCCGACACATACCGCTTCATCTGCTAATTGCACATGTAATGCCTTTTTATCTACAGTGCTATAAACAGCAACAGTTGCAATATCAAGCTCTCTACAACTTCTGA
The DNA here is from genome assembly GCA_003211335.1 of Prochlorococcus sp. AG-670-O11. Next base: position 19,930 of record QCTA01000001.1, read on the forward strand.
TAATTCGTAAAGCTATTTCTCCACGATTAGCAATTAAAACTTTTTCAACCATTACAAAATTAAATTGAAGAAATGAAAATGAATTTAAATCGAAAATACTTTAAAAAGTATTCAATCAACCTTTTTGAATTTCAAGAATTCATTGGTTAACAATACAACCTAGAACGTTATATGTGGATAAATATTTATTTATGCAATAGAAAAATAATTTATTATAAGAATTTACAACTTAGTTGATTAAAAATTAATCTTTTAAAGAATTTAAACTAAACAGATTAATAAATATTATCGCAATTTATTTCGATTAATGTATGATAATTTGGTAGTTTAAGAACACACCCGTGCTCTCAAACCCTTTGCGGACGTGGCGGAATTGGTAGACGCGCACGTCTAAGGAGCGTGTGGCTTAGGCCTTGCGAGTTCAAGTCTCGCCGTCCGCATTTAATGTATTTTGAATTGACTGCAATGAAAAAAAAATCAGTTGCAGTGGTAATTATCTCTAATGGACCTGGAGAATTATCAACTTGGGTCAAGCCAGTCCTTGATTATCTAAATAAGATAAATGATTCCAATAACAATATTGATAAATTAAAATTCTCAATAAGATTAGTTTTAGTGCCTTGTCCAAATGCTACTGGCAAAGAATATGAAGTTGCTAAATCATGGGGAAAATTTGAATTAATTACCAGAGCAAAGACTTTTCATAAATTGTTAATAAAGCCCTCTCAATTTGCAAACTGGCCTCAAAAAGGGATAGTTATTTTTCTTGGAGGCGATCAATTTTGGAGTGTACTTCTGGCAAGAAGATTAGGTTATGCAAATATCACATATGCTGAATGGGTTTCACGATGGCCACGTTGGAACGACGTAATTGCAACAATGAATAAAAACGTTAAGAAAAGTGTCCCTTCAAAATATAGATATAAATGTAAAGTTATTGGCGATTTAATGGCAGACATCACATACAACAAAGAAGTTTCTTTAAATCTTGCAGGTGACAATTGGATTGCTTTACTACCAGGTTCTAAAAAAGCAAAACTATCTGTAGGTATTCCTTACTTTCTTGAAATGGCTGATCATATTTATAACAACAATAAGAATATTAATTTAATCATTCCTATGGCACCAACTACAAGTACAAGCGAATATTTATTCTTTCAAAGTTCTAAAAATCCTATTACAAAGCATTATTCATCGAAAATAAAATGCATTGAAAATATTAAAAATTCAATTTTTGACTATGTTATTAAAACCTCAAATAATACAAAAATTTATGTAATTAATAAACACCCTTGCTATGAAGTACTAAAAAAATGCGATCTTGCAATTACCACAGTTGGAGCAAATACTGCTGAATTAGCTGCACTTACTATACCTATGATAGTTGTTCTCCCAACTCAACATTTAAATGCAATGAACGCTTGGGACGGTATCTTCGGAATAATTGGAAAAATTTCTTTCATCAATAAATTCTTTAGTTTTTTAATTAAAAATTGGTATTTAAAGCAGAAAAAATATTTTGCATGGCCAAATATAAAAGCTAATAAGTTAATTATTCCGGAAAGGATAGGCAACATTTCACCCAAGCAAATCGCCGATGAAGCTCTATTTCTGATAAAAAATAAAAAATATTTAAAAGAGCAAAAAAATAATTTATCAAAACAACGAGGGGAAACTGGAGCTGTTGAAAAATTAGCTTATATTATCTTTAATGCGATCAAAAAACTTAATTAATTAATAAGTAATTACCAAGGATCGTCAATATCAACAGATTCTGATTGAGGTTTGTCTATAACTATTTTTTTCTCTTCGACAGGTTCAATATCTAAAGGTTCTTGTGACCTTTGAATTGGTCTCTTTGAAGCCCGATTAGAGATAGATTGACTTTGCACTATAGATTCTTTCTTATTTTCATAATCAATTCGATTTTCTAATTTCTCAGATAATTCATTATCCAGATAAAGTTGTTTTTTATTATTGTTTTGTTCTGTTGCAGTTTCAATTTCAACATATTCAAGTTCTTCTTCGTACTCTTCTTCTTCCAAAAATTCTTCTTCTTTCATTTCTTCCATCAAATTATTTTGTTCTTCTGAGTCGGAACCTGATAATAGCTGATTCTCTACTGGAACAAGATTGGCTGAATATCTATTTGCTTCCCTCTCTTCCCAAGAAGAGCCCCCTACCCCAAGTTTCTCAAGTAATCCACTACTTAGTTGATTCAGTTTTTCTTCGGCACCTTCATAAACAATTATTCTGTCAGTACCGCTACTGACTATCTCATCAACCGGAATTTCCCAAGTACTTAAAACACCTTCACCTAGAAGGGGAACTCCTACAGCACCCATTACAAGAGAAATTAAATCACCAGTCTCAATATCGAAAGAAAATCCAAGAACTCTTCCAAGAAGCTGACCAGATTCCGTAATTACCTGACAATTTATAACTTTCCCATATCTTTCAGGAGAAAAGCCGTCACTCAAAGAATCTAAAGAATCTACCAAGATTACATCACCAACCTGCTTTATGCTTTCAAGAGGCATCCATTTCGGTAATCCTGGCAAAAATCTTGTTAGAGGATTATCTCTAAGACCTAAAGCTACTACTTCTCTTCTATCAATATCAACAACTACTTCACCTACAACCCCTAATCTCCTACCAGTATCAGTGGTAATGACCTGTGTACCCATAAGTTCCGACCTTAACCATAGACGTTCGCTAGGAACGGAATTACGACCATTATTATTTGTGGATGTGTTCGACAAAGTCATTAATATCTTTCTGCCATTCTGACGTAAAATTTAAAAAAAGTGAGATTATGCAGCATTTGGTAATCCAATAACTTGAGTATTAGCACCTCTTGCTTGAGCTACACCAATTGTACGTTCAGAAGCACTTATCATAGGTCTTCTATGGCTTACGACTATAAATTGAGCATTTGATGACTGACTTGTTATTAATTTTGATAACCTTTCAACGTTAATTCCATCTAAAAAACTATCTACTTCATCTAATGCATAAAATGGAGAAGGCTTATATTTTTGCAAAGCGAATAGAAAACTTAAAGCGGTTAATGATTTCTCTCCTCCTGACATTGAAGCTAATCTTCTAACATTTTTTCCTTTAGGATGAGCCACTAAAGTTAAACCTCCCTCCAAAGGAGCTTCTGGATTTTCTAGCTGAAGGAACCCGTCTCCATCAGATAAATTTGCAAAGATTTCTCTAAAATGTTTATCAACCTCTATAAATGCCTGCATAAATGCTTCTTGTCGCATAGTTGAAACAGTTTCTATTCTTAATAACAATGCAGATCTTTCATTAGATAAAACTTCCAATCTTTCCATTAGGTCATTTAATCTTTGTGTCAAGTCCTCTAATTCATCTAAAGCTAACATATTCACCGGTTCTAAACTTTCCAATTTCGTATTAATAACTACGATCTCTGATTGTAATAAATCAAGAGTTATACTTTCATATTCTCCAAAGCTGGGCAAAGGATCAGGTAGCTCTTTTTTATAATTTTCTAACTTGATAGTTTCGCTACGCATTTCCTCATGTAGGGAAATGACATCTCTTTCAAGATATTCCAACTTAACGGTAAACTGATTGATTTCTTGTCTTTTATTAGAGATAGATGAATTCAATTCATCCCTTTTTCTTCTTAGTATTCCAAGATCCTTTTCAAGTAAGGACTTTTGATCATAAAGACTTGCGAGCTGTCTTTTGTAATCATCTCTTTTCTTTATCCAATCATTATGAGCATTAGAAAGCTCTTTAACTGATTCTTGTAGATTCTTTTCTTGTAGGGATATTAAATTCAATTGATTTTTAATACGTTCTTGATTTAAAACAAAGTGATTCTTTTTATTTAATAATTCCTCTTTCTCTTGAATCAGTAATTCAAGTTTTTTATCTAACTTTTCAAAATCATTATTATGATCCATTAAAGAGGTTGTTTGATTATCTTCATAATTTTTTTTAAGGATCATCTCCTGTTCGTCCAACTTTTTTTTAAATGGTTTTATTTCATTTTGAATGAGATCCAACTTTTCATTTAATAAATTATTTTGAGTAGATAGCGTATCTAGCCTTTGATTATTGTCAACAATTCTTTGCATCAAAACTTTTAGAGAATTATTATTTACTTCAATTTCTTTATTTGATGATACGCAATCCTCTAATATAAGCCTTTGATTTGAATTTAGTTTATTCAAGCTATTAGTTTTATTTAAAATATCATCATCTGATTTCTTCAAAGCCTCTTCAATGACAGATAATCTTTGTTTTATTGGATCAGCCTCATCAATATCATTATTAATTCCGAACCTGTAAGCAAGATCTTTATTAACTTTACTCCCTCCGGTAATTGCACCGCTAACTTCCAATAGTTCTCCACTCAAAGTAACCATTCTAATTTTTTGTTTATATAATTTCGCCGACTCTAAATCTGCAAAGACTACTGTATCTCCAAAAACGTATTTAAAAACATCAGCATAAATATCATCGCATTCAATTAAATTAATAGCTTTATCTACTAATCCATTCTCTTTATGATTTTCAAATCTTGTTAATGCATAATTTTTTTTATAACTTTTAATTCTATTAAGTGGAAGAAAAGTTAATCTTCCTGCTTTCTTTTTTTTAAGAATTTCAATTGCTTTTGAAGCAATAGTGTCATTATCAACAACTATTTGTCCAAGTCTATTACCAGCTGCAATTTCCAATGCATATCTATACTTTTCATTTACTGCGCCCAATTGAGCAACATATCCATGTATACCATCCAAACCAGCCTCTAAGAGAATTCTTAATGCATATGATCCCCTAGTTTCATTTAAAGCTTCTTTTCTACTTTCACATCTTGATAAATCCTTTTCAAGCCTTAATTGTTCGTTATTTAGTCTTATTTTGGTTTTATCTAACAAATCAATTTCAATTTTTAAAGAATTAATATCTGATCTAATACTGCTCAAGTTGCGATTCTTTATATCAGTTGATTTTCCATTTATTTGATTAAATTCTGATAGTTTTTGTTTTTCTAAGTTTAAAACATCAGTTTGAGATGATATTTCCTCTCTTTGAATATTAATTTGTATGATCTCCTCCTCAATATTCCGTTTACTAGATTCAAGAGGTTGGATTAAAGATCTTATATTTTCTAACTCATTATTCAACTTAATACTTTGCTTTGAAAATTCACCTGATTCACCAGCAGCATCAGAAAGTTTTTTTCTAGATAACTTATGCTTTAAGGTTAAATCTTGTATCTCAACGTTTAATTGTTCTAAATTATTATCGTTAAAGTTCTCTTGTTGATTCTTTTCTAACTGGATATTCTTTTTAGAGATTGCAATATTATCACGTTGCTCTTGCAATTTTATACCTTCCTCTTTATTAACAACAGATATTCTTTCTAATTCCCTTAAATTTGAATGTATACAGCCAATATCAGAATTTACTTTAATTAAGTTATCTTCTCCTTTCTCTTTTAACTCTGCAATCATCACATTCATTGCGTCCTGCAATACTTTTATTTCTTTAGTAAGAGATTCTTTTTTTTGATTAAATACAATCTTACTCTCATCTAATTGAATAGTTTTTTTCTTAATTAATTCAATATTTTGAACTTGTTTATTGTATAAAAGTACTTTTTCTATCTCCCTGATATGACATAGTTTTGTCTTTAGATCTTGATATTTTTTAGCTTTTTCACATTCTTTTTCAAGTTTTACTTTACTAGATTGCAATTCGTTTTCTAAAATCTCGCATCTTTCTTGTCTTTCGAAAACATCATTAAGTTTTGCATGCGTTTGTTCAATTCTGCTATCAAAAAGAGCTACACCTGCTAATTCATCAATGAGTTGTCTCCTTTCTTTATTATTCATGGATACTATTCTTGTGACATCTCCCTGCATCACTACATTACTGCCTTCTGGATCAACACTTATATCTCTGAGAACTCTCTGTATTTGTTGTAAAGTACACTGGCGTCCATCAGAAGTATAAGTCGATGCATAAGATCCACCAGGCATTAACCGCAATTTCCTAGAAACTACCCATTCTTTTTGATCTTTATTAAGCGCAATATCTTCTTCTTCCATCTCCAAAGGAGGAATATCTTCTCTTTGCGACCAATCTTCGATATTGAATTTAACAGAAACAAATGTCTCAGAAGATTTACCTTCTTTTACTTTCGAATTATTTATTAAATCTGGTAATCTCTCTGCTCTCATACCTCTACTATTTGCCAACCCTAAACAAAACAAGATTCCGTCCAAAATATTACTTTTTCCAGATCCATTAGGACCAGTAACCACTGTAAAACCTTCTTCAAGAGGTATTTTTACACTTCCTCCGAAAGATTTAAAATTTTCAAACTCGACCTGATTGATGTGTACCAATCGCAAGTCACAATAGCTAAATAAGAATAGCTACTTTTGAAAAAATCTCAAGAGAATTATTAAGTTTTTTTCTAAAAACAAATTAATTATTTGTCTTTAATCGACAAAAATTCCCTTCTATTACTAATAAACCTTTTAATAAGGTTCCATTCAATTTAATTTTGAGCTCTTGAGAATCTTGATTATGAGAAATATAAGAAAAATTTCCATGATCTATTCTTTTTACTAAACCTCTATTCTTAGAAAGCTGATATTCAACTCTAGAAAGCCACACTAATCTATGATTTGGTTGTTTTCCAATTTTAACAAAACCTTTGTTGAGTAATGGAATTTCGTGAAATTTCCATGTAAAGCAATCTAATTTACCCTCAACAAGAAAATCATAATGAATATCAATTAATTTTCTGCCAATAATTTTATGTTCGAGTAAAACCCATCGATTCATTATCTAAAGCATCAAAAAAGTATTTTATTTCAATAATCAAACATAAATTTGCGCTAACTTGTTACCTCAAATTTAAAAAGGAAAAACCTAGTTTCCCGCATCAGGAACAAATCTCAAAGCAATAAATAGCAAACTACCAGCTCCTGCAATAGCTGCTGCTACCAATCCAAAATCAGTTGGAATTGTACGGGATGCAAAAATAATTGCTGCAAGTGTGATATCCATGATGAAATAAAAAACTTAATTTAATAAAATCAGTAATAGCTTAACAAAACCTTATTACAGAAAAGGGGAGATAAATAAAATGTAAATAAAATTTTATATGTCTAATATTTGATTATTAAAAACAAATCTAAATAGAAGGGTTTCAAATTAAGAAAATAAAGACTACTCTAAAAGAAATGAAGGTGGATTAATGGAAGCTTTTCATCCTCACAAAGAAATTAAAGAAACAGTTGATGATTCTGTACTGCCAGAGGAAGAAGGCGTATCAGAAAAATGGTTACGAGAAAAAATCGATAGTTTGATTCCATTAATACAAGAAAAATGGCCTTCTATTGCAAAACAAACCCTTGAAACTGCGAAAGGAAGTATTGATGATTTAGTTGGAGTAATAGCAAGCCATACTGGATCTTCTAATAGTGGTATTAAAAATCAAATATTTCAAATCATTGATTCAATTCAGGAGAATAATTGGGAAATTACGGACAAAATAGAACCAATCGAGAGTCAATTAGAAGATTTACTAGATGAATTAAACAGCACATTAAGGCCAAAAATAGAAAACCCAATTAGAAAAAAACCAATTTTATCTATTGCAATTGCGGCAGGTATAGGACTATTTATAGGTAGTTTAATTAACAGCAGAAATAAATAAATGGATAAACCCAAAAACAAAAACTTCGCTAATACAGCTTCAAGAATCTCTGCAATTGCTAGTTCTGTAATGGATTTGCATGTAAGAATAGCACTTCAAGAAGTTGATAGAGAAAAAAGAAGATTAATAAGCGGGGTAATATTTATTGCTATCGGTGGATTATTATTATTATTAGTTTTAATTTGTATTCACATTATTTCTTATCTAACTCTTAGTAAGTTTAATAATTGGTCTACGGAATATAATTTACTTTTAATAATATTTGTTGATTTATTTCTTGCAGGATTAAGCTTAAAGTTTGGCGGAAAACTAGCTAAAGGACCTTATCTGCCCCAAACATTAGAGGGTTTAGGTAAAACAACAAAAGCAGTATTAGGTAAAAAATAAACTATCTTATTAAATATTTAATCCATCTACAATCAATACCTCCATTACTCACTGGTATTTTCAAAGAAGATTTCATTTTTAGATATCTTGTAAGCTTTGGATTCCCACTTAATAGCCAGAATTCCCAACCAGAAAAATTTGTCTTTAAAAAGTCGCCAATATCCTCATATAAATTAATTAATTCATTTTCATCACCTAGTTTTTTTCCATAAGGCGGGTTACATAAAACTAATCCTTCTGGGAACTTAAATTGAATTTTTTTAAAATCATTATTTTGTAATTCAATATGATTTTCAAGTCCTGCTAATGATATATTGAGTTTTGCTTGATCAAAAACATCTTTATTAATCTCACAACCAATAATTTTTGATAATTTTTTATAGGTAATAACTTTTCTCTGAGCCTTATTTTTCTCATCCAGAAAAATATCTTTATTAAAATCGAGCCAATTTTCAAAAAGATAAAATTGTTGAGGTTTGAGTGGAACTTTAAGAATTTGATTAATAGCCTCTATTACAAACGTGCCTGAACCGCACATAAGGTCAATCAAAGGTTTAGTTCCATTCCATTCTGTCATCTTTAATAATCCAGAAGCCAAATTTTCTTTAAGTGGAGCATTACCAATTGCAGGTCTATAGCCTCTTTTATGAAGACTTTCAAAACTACTCTGCAGGCTAAGAACCCCTCGATCGTTATTTAGATGTAAATGAATTATCAAATCAGGATTATCTAAAGAAATATTTGATCTCTTATTCCAAACAGATTGTTGAAGATCAGTTATTGCATTTTTCACCTCGAGAGCAGTGAAATGAGAATGACTTAGAGATGAAGTTCTGCCAGTCACTTGAACATTAAATGTCATTTCAGCAGGTAACCACTTCAACCAATCAAATGAATCTCTAACTCCCTCATATAAAGAAAGCCTGTCATAGCATACAAAACGTGCAACCTCTCTATAGAAACGAAAAGCAAGTCTTGAAAAAAAATGAATTCTATAAAAAGTAGCATGATCACAGTCAAAAGAAACTGATCTTTTATAGGTATCAATATTAAATCCACCCAAATCAACAATTTCACTTGCTAAATGTTGTTCTAAACCTTCAGGAGATGATGCAATTACATTCATATATATTTAAAAAATTAATGAAATAACTATTCAATACTCATTTTGCCTGCCAGAATATAAATGTCCAATTGGACTAGGTGATCTCAACCGATGTTTCGGACAGCGGTTCGATTCCGCTCAACTCCACTCCTTTTGGGGTTGTAATGGTTTCGACGGGGCGTAAGGAAGATGACTGAAGCCTGCTCGGTAAGAGCAAAAACACAAACGCTAACAAAATCGTTAGTTTCTCCCGTCAAACAGCACCAGTTGCTGCTTGATATCAAAGGAGATGGGGTGATATCAGCCTTATCAACCAAATGATCCAAGGAGCCTGGAAGGGCTCCACCACTTTAAATTGATCAGAATATGGTATTCGATAATTTGTTAATTTGTAAAATTTACTTCAACAGAATGTATTAGAAATTATTTTTTGAATTTTATGGGTACAAATACTGAGAAGATTAGAAAAAAATATTTTAAAGTATTAAAAATTCTCAATACAGATGAGCACAAAAAATAACATTAATGACTTATTAATAAACTTAAAACCTAAAGTTTTAAGATTTACAGGTTCAAACTTTCCGACAGAACTTTGGAGCAATAATCAAATAAAAAATCATAAAAAAATATCTGCATAAAATTTATTTTATTCTCTTTTACAAGCTTGTAAAAGGATTACTTGGCATCTTTTTCAAACACTTTTGAGAAGCTTCTTGAAGCATTCCAAATTCTTTTTGATTTAAGTTCCATTTAAAAACATTCGATATATCGATAACTTGAGACCTTTTTCTCATTCCTACAAGAGGTATGGCTCCCTGATAACAACACCAATTGATTGCTACTTGAGCTTGTGAAACTGATCTTGAAACAGCAATCTGTTTAAGGCATCTTCTTAATTCAATACTTGATTTTTTATAGTTTTTAAAAATTAAACTACGTAGAAAAGAATTTTGCTTGACTTCATCTTTTTCAGGATCTATACATAGTATTCCAAAAGATAAAGGACTATAGGCTAAAAAATCAATATCATTATTTTCACAAATTTTCTTTACATTGTTATGTTTTAAGAAATCTGGAGATAATAAAGAAAACTGAATTTGAACACTTTTAACTTTCTTATCTCTTTTTGATAAGTATTGAATTATCTTCTTTAGTCTTTGGGGTCCAATATTTGATAAACCAATTTGAAAATTAAAACCTTGATCAATTAAATCGCAAAGATTATTTAATAATTGTAATTCTTGCCAAGGATTATATTTTGCAGTTGACCAATGTATTTGCACTATATCTAATTTATTATTTAATCTTTCTAAACTTTTGAGAAAAGGTTTGGTAAAGCCTTTATTCCCCACTCTCCACGGATAAGGAGCAAGCTTTGTTGCTACTTGAATTCGTTTTTTTTGAACAGTAGGAGTATCAAGTAAAAATTTCCCTAAAAGTTCTTCACTTCTTCCATTAAATTTTCCAGTTCCATAAGAATCTGCACTATCAATTAAGTTAAAACCTCTTTTTAACGCTTCTTTGTAAGTCTCACGTAAATCATCATCATTACTAATTTGATAGTCCCAAAAAAGTTGATTTCCCCAAGACCATGTTCCCAATCCAATTCTTTTTTTCAATTACTGTTTTTTCAACATACTTCTAAGATTACTCGAAACTATATGTTTCACAAAAGAGTATTTAAGAAATATAAGTTTTAAAACTTTTCAAATAATTACCTATTGACATTAAGAAATTATTCTCCAAAGTAAGGAAAATATTAGTAAAAAATTGTTTATTACTGTTTGCGGTCAAAAAGGAGGTGTTGCTAAAACTTGTACAAGTATTCACCTTGCAAGTGTATGGCATTCTGAAGGTAAAAAGGTATGTATAGTTGATGCTGACAAAAACAGATCCGCATTAGCATACTCATCCAGAGGAAACCTTCCATTTCCCGTTTTTCCAGTTAATTCGGCCGCAAAAGCCTCCAGATCTTCAGAAATTGTTATTACTGATGGGCAAGCAAGCAGTGATACAGAAGAGCTTAAGCATCTTGCATACGGATCAGATTTAGTAATTCTGCCCACAACGGCAAAGGCAAGATCTGTTGAATTAACTGTTGAATTAGCCAGCTTATTAAATACTTTAAAAGTTAACCATGCAGTCGTAATTGTAAAAGTAGATTTTAGACAACAAAAAGCAGCACAACAAGCTAAGGCTGCGTTAGAAAATTTCGGTTTACACGTTTTTAATACATTTATTCCTTTGCTTTCAGCCTTTGATAAAGCAGAAGCATCTGGAAACGCAGTATGTGAAGCAGTAGACGATTTAGGAAGATCAGATCCTCGTCGAATGACGGGCTGGTCTGCCTACTGTTCTATTGCATCTCAAATTCCATGCCTGATTTCGAAGCACTCATCCGACACCAACAACTTAAACAACCATCAACAAATCAGCGCCTAAAAGTAGTTGATTCTCCTGATTTTGAAATAGAAAATAGAGAAAACTCACAAATCATTCAACCCAAGATATTTAATTATTTTATTGGAAGTTTTATTGGTTCTGTAATAGGAACTATTTCAATACTCTTTCTTTATATAAATGAATATTTACCAATTGAGCTGCTTAAAATTAAGTAGTGTATTCACTATTGATGCCAACATAACTCCAAATCCATTGCTATCACTAGCATCAATACTCCAGAATTGTTGTTATAAAGGTGTTATGAAGGTTCAGTCACATAACAAAACACACTGATATGACTAGAGTGGTGTTATAAAAGTGTTATAACACCTCTTGAGTTAGTGACATTGAGTGCGATAAATCAAACAGAAAAAAATATAAAAAACTATTCGGAAGTTAATACACCGAAATAGGCCAAGCAGAAGTCAAAACAACTTTTAATTAAACCTAAGATTATTTCTTAGAAAATTCTAATTTCATATAAGGTATAACATTTGGAAAAAGTTTAAAAATATTCAATATCCCTAAACCTTTAAGGAAAATTGCAATTGCACCTACTATTTTCTGCCTTTTTCTGAATTCTCTATCATTGGTGATTCTTTCAACCAAAAAATCTAAGATTGATAAATCATCATAAATTTTTAGATTTTTGGTATGAATTGAATCTTTAATATGATTAAAAACCTCTCGTTTTTTTACAAAATTAAGTGATTTCCATAAGCCGATACATTCATTTTTCTTTTCGTAACTTCTAATATATTTTTGAAAAATAAAGGATGTTATCCCTTTATTAAATAAAATAGGAACTCTAAAATGACTTTCATATGGAAAACAATAATTTGGGCATAAGACTATAATTTTTCCATCTTGTGCTAATAAACAACTAATCTCGTCTAAAAAGTTGCGCCAATCATAAAGATGTTCAAAAACATTGACACAAAAAATTAAATCATATTTACGACTAAAGCATAATTCTTCATATCCAATATTTTGAATAGATACTCCATTTTTTTTTGATAATGAGTTCAATTTAGTTAGAGAACTGAATCCATCTCCAAAGGGTTCTATCCCTTCAAAATTTATATCTTTGAAATTTTCTAATAATAAATTTAGCAGTATGCCACTACCACAACCAATTTCTAAAACATTATCATTTTTTTTAAGTTTTTTACAAAATTCTTTTATATGAAAAAAACCAAATAATGCTTCATTTACCCACATATCACTATCTTTTAGATTAAAAGAGCGTATTTTCCTTAAAAAAATAGATGAATCTTCTTTCATGTAAATTGTTTAATAAAAATTTTCTTGATAATTTGCAGTTTACTAAATCATAATCTTTACGAAGATTTCAAATGGAAATCTAGTGTTACATTGGAGTTATATTGATTTTATTATCCTTGTAATCTATTGCTATGAATTTAGTTTGGGGTTAAGTAGTGTATTCCGAGTTAATTTCAACGTACTTTTTAGACAAATCACAACCCCAAGCAGTTCCTTTTTCTGTACCAGAATTAAGATTAAGAGCTATCGATACTATATCCTCAACTAAATATTTACCATTCATTTTTGTACGCATGTAATTGGCAACTTTGTTGGCATCATATTTATTTAACTTACCCTTTTTTAAAATCTGAAAGTCTCCAATATATAAATCAACGACATCTAATTTAAAATCAATTCCAGAGTTACCTGCAGCTGAAATAATTCTGCCCCAATTCGGATCACAACCATGAATTGCAGTTTTTACAAGTGAAGAATTACATATAGATCTTGCCATCTTAATGGCATCTGAATTATTCTTTGCTCCCTCAACCAGAACCTCTAACAAACAATTTGCGCCTTCTCCATCTCTAGCGATATGTTTTGCCAAGCTTTGGCATACAATATCAATTCCTAATTGAATCTTTGATAAAAATTTCTTATCAATTTTTTTTCCTGAATTTATTCCTATAAAGGCATCATTCGTACTTGTTTCCCCATCTACTGAAATAGCATTAAAAGATTTTTTAACAGCAATAGAAATCATCTTGTCCCAATCTTCTTTACCAACACCAACATCACATGTAAGAAAGGCTAACATTGTGGCCATATTTGGATAAATCATTCCTGATCCTTTTGCGAAACCAGATATCTTTACCTTTCTGCCTTCAATAAATGTTTCTATAGTTATTTTTTTGTCCACTAAATCAGTGGTTAGAATAGCTTCTGCAGCATTCTGTAAACTATTTGTTTTTAACTCCTTGACTAAATTAGGTAAGTTATCAATTAAATTTTTTATTTGAATGGGTATACCAATTACACCAGTTGAACACATTAAAACTTCTTCTTCATTTATTCCTAATAATTGTGAGACCTTCTTCGTAGCAATCAAAGTATGTTGTATGCCAAAATCTCCTGTACATGCATTTGCTTGTCCGGAATTTATTAATATTGCTCTTATAAGACCTGAAGACTTTTTAATCCTTTGTTCACAAATATCTACACAAGAAGCTCGGACTCTTGATTTTGTAAAAAGACCACTACAAATGCTATCTTCTGGGGCTAATATTAAAGCCAAGTCTTTCTTCTTAGAATCCTTTAATCCTGCAGAGATACCTGCAAAAGAAAAACCATCGGGTGTTTCTTCAACATCACTCATCAATGACCAATTAGTCTCAAGCTGGCTCAATCTTTTTTATAAATTAAACTCATAATAACTATTCTTTCTATTAAAACACTGCAATATAGATTCTTATTAAATTTATGAGCATCCAACCAAAATTAAAAAATAAACAACGAAGAATAGGCCTTACTGGAGGTATTGCAAGTGGAAAATCTACAATAGCTAATTACATAAAAAAATATAAAAACATTCCAATATTGGATGCAGATCAATATTCAAAAGAACTAATCAAGCCGAAAAGTAATAGCTATAAGAAAGTTTTAGCTTATTTTGGGCCTCAAATAGTTGATAAGTATTCTTCAGGAAATGAAATAAATAGGGAATTATTAAAAAAAATTATTTTCGAAAATTCTATACATAGAAAATGGATTCAAAATCTTCTTCATCCATTAATAAAAGAAAAAATGATAGAAAAATGTAATCAATTTGAAAAAAATAAAATTTTACTTTTAGTTATCCCTTTACTATTTGAAGCAAAATTTACCGATCTTTGTACTGAAATATGGTTAGTAAAATGTCCAAAAGAAATCCAAAAGAAGAGACTCATGAAAAGAAATAAAATCAGTAAAAATGAGGCTGAGAAAATTATAAATATTCAATTAAGTTTTGAAGATAAATCTAAATTTTCAGATGTTATTTTAGACAATTCAAGTGATCAGAAGTTATGGATAAATAAAATACAGAAACTTATCTAGACATTAACTATTTAGTTTTTCTGAAATGAGTTGATTAGCAAGTTTGGGGTCTGCTTTACCTTTAGTTTTTTTCATCAGCTGTCCTACAAAAAAACCAAGGAGTTTAGTTTTTCCCTCCTTAAAAGATTTAACTTCTTTGGGATATTCAATAATAAGTTCATCAATCATTGGCAAAATACTTGCAGAATCAGATATCATCGCCAACCCTTTTTCTTCAACTACCTTTTGTGGAGAAATATTATTCTGAATTAATTCTGGTAAGATTTCTTTTGCTATTTTTCCACTAATAACTTTTTTAGTAATCATATTAATCATCTTTGCAAGGTTAATAGGACTAAGCTTTAAGTCAGCAAAACTTTGTTTATTTGATTTCAAATAACCAACAATATCACTTGTTATCCAATTTGATGCAAGTTTAGGATCGGCACCGTTTGCTACGGTCTCTTCAAAGAAATTTGCCATAAAAACTTCATCCGAAATAACTCTTGAATCATATGGTGACAAGCCTAATTCTTTGACATATTTTTGTCTTTTCTTAGAAGGTAATTCAGGCAATTCATTAAACCATTGATCTTTTTGTTCTTTTGATATTTCAATTGGGCCAAGATCAGGATCTGGGAAATATCTATAATCACTACTACCCTCCTTTAATCTCATACTTTTTGTTAATTGCTTAGATTCGTCCCATAGCCTAGTTTCTTGATAAATCTCCCCTCCGTTCTCATAGATATCAATTTGTCTCTCTATTTCATACTCACAAGCCTTTTGAATAGCGGAGAAAGAATTCATATTCTTTATTTCAACCTTGGTTCCGAAAGGTGCATTAGGGCCTCTTCTGACTGAAATATTCACATCACACCTGAGTGAACCCTCTTGCATATTTCCGTCTGAAACACCGAGGTATCGAACAGTTCTTCTTATTTCTGATGCATATTCTGATGCCTCTCTACCTGTCCTTATATCTGGTTTACTTACGATCTCAACGAGTGCTATACCTGCGCGGTTGTAATCAACCAATGAATATTTAGACCCAGCCAATCGATCGCTTCCTACATGAACTAATTTACCAGCATCTTCTTCCATATGAAGTCTTTCTATACCAATTTTTTTTAAGTATGTTTTTTTATCTTTTTCTACTATTTCAACTTCTAGCCAGCCATTTTCTGCTAAAGGTTCATCGAATTGAGAAATTTGATAGTTTTTAGGCAAATCAGGGTAAAAGTATTGTTTTCTATCAAATTTACAATGTTCTGCCACATTTAAATTTAAAGCTAGAGAAGTTTTTACTGCATACTCTAAAACAGTCTTATTTAAAACAGGGAGAGTTCCTGGTAAACCACAAACAACAGGATCAATATGAGTATTAGGTTCATCACCAAAAGCTGTTGATGCAGATGTAAATATTTTGCTTTTAGTATTAAGCTGGACATGGGTTTCTAAACCGATCACAGCTTCCCAAGGTTCTAAATTTTTCATTATAAAATGTTCCTCTCTTAATCTTATTGGATATAAGGTAAAAGAGGATCAAAACATATCTAAATTATAAAAATAATTAAATGGAATCAGAAACTAAAAATACAATTTTAATTATTGGTGGGGGATTAATAGGTTTATCTATTGCTTATGAATTTGCACGTAATAAATTTAAAGTTGAAGTTTTAAGCAAAAACAGAAGCGAATCTGCTGGATTCGTTGCGGCGGGAATGCTAGCCACCCATGCTGAGGGACTTGAAGATGAATTACTCATATTTGGACAACAAAGTCAAAATTTAATTCCAGAATGGATTAAAAATATCGAACAAGATAGTGGCATTGATTGTGGTTTAAAAAAATGTGGAATAGTAGTACCGTTTGAAAATTTAAAAAAATTGAAGAAATTCAAAACTTATAAATATGGGAAATATTTAAATCAGAAAAACCTGCAAAAAGAAATCAGTGGAATAAATACAAATTGGGAGCATGGATTACTTTTTGAACAAGACGGCCAAATAGATAATAGAAGGAGGCTTATGCGTGCTCTTGAGCGTGCATGTTCTCTGCATGGGGTCAAGTTCCAAGAAGGAGCAGATGTAAAAGAATTAATCTTAGAAAAAAATAAAATTCTTGGTGCAAAAGTTTTAAACGCTACTGGAGAAATAAAAAATATTTTTGGGGGAAAAGTAATTCTATGCTGCGGTGCTTGGAGTAAAAAAGTTTTAAATAACTTACCTATCTTTCCTGTAAAGGGACAAATGCTTTCAATACAAGGTCCAGAAAATTCTATTAAAAGAGTTCTTTTTGGTCCTAATACTTACTTAGTTCCAAGAGATGATGGTCTTATAGTTGTTGGAGCAACCGTTGAAGATAAGGCCGAATTTAATCAAGGAAATACACCAAAGGGCATAAATCAACTTCAGGAGGGTATTAAATCTTTATTACCAGAAGCATTAAATTGGCCACAAATGGAACATTGGTGGGGTTTCAGGCCTTGTACACCTGACTTCAAGCCTATAATTGGAAAAACTCAAATCGTCAATCTTTATATAGCTACCGGACATTACAGGAATGGAGTGCTCTTTTCAGCAATTACAAGCGATATTATGTTCAAATTAATTCAAGAAAAAACTCTCAACAATATTGAAACTACTTTCCTTAAAAAATTTAGTTTTAATAGATTTTAAATATAAATTTCTTTAATTTTCTGCTCGCCATTCAGAATCAGAAGTTTCCCAATCACATATTTCATCTTGATCAAACCATAAATTTATCTCAAATTTTGCAGTTTCTTCTCCATCTGAACCATGAATTATATTTCTACCTATATCAATAGCTAAATCACCTCTTATAGTTCCAGGTTCAGCCTCAAGTGGTTTTGTAGCCCCAATTAATTTTCTTGCGCTTAAGATTACCCCTTCTCCTTCCCAAATCATCGCAACCACAGGACCACTTGATATAAAGTCGACTAAATCCCTAAAAAAAGGTCTCTCTCTATGTACCCCATAATGGTCTTGAGCAAGTTGCTTTGATGGAATTAATTGTTTTAAACCTACCAATTTAAAGCCTTTTTTTTCAAACCTTCCAATAATCTCTGAAACATATCCTCTCTGAACTCCATCTGGTTTAATTGCAAGAAACGTTCTCTCTTTGATCATTTAATTAGTAATCTCTCTATGTATATTCTTCTTTTAGGTGGTAACTTGGCAAGTAATCATTAAAATAAGAGATATTGTTTTGATTAATCTTCAAAAACTTATATAAATCACAAAACTAAAATTGACCGATTTTGATACAAAAAAATTAAATAAAAATTGGACTATAGAAGATAGTATTTCTACGTACGGCATTGATAAATGGGGAGAAAAATATTTTTCAATTAATTCAGATGGCAATATATCGATAAGCCCAAATAGAAAATCCAAAAAAAAAGTCGATCTTTTTAAACTTGTTAAGGAATTTAAAAGTAGAGAAATCAATACTCCCTTAATAATAAGATTCAACGACATTTTAAAAGACCGAATTACGGAATTAAATAATGCCTTCTGCCAAGCTATAGAAACTTATAACTACAAAAATGTTTATCAAGGAGTTTTTCCTATTAAATGTAATCAGCAAAAAAATGTCTTGGAAAAAATTATTGAATATGGGGATCCTTGGAATTTTGGTTTAGAAGTAGGAAGTAAATCAGAATTATTAATTGGATTATCAATCCTAGAAAATCAAAAATCACTTTTAATTTGTAATGGATATAAAGATAAAAATTATATTGAGAGTGCAATATTAGCTAGAAAACTTGGTAAACAGCCAATTATAGTTATTGAACAAAGAGATGAAGTTAAAAGAATTATAGAAGCTGTAAAAAATCTCAAAGCAACCCCCATACTTGGAATTAGATCAAAATTATCATGTAAGAGTAGTGGGAGGTGGGGTAAATCAGTGGGAGATAATTCCAAATTTGGATTATCAATTCCAGAAATAATGCTAACAATAAAAGAGCTCAAAGAAGCAAATCTAATAAATGAAATGAAGTTGCTGCATTTCCATGTTGGAAGCCAAATCAGTGATATATCAGTAATAAAAAATGCATTACAAGAAGCTAGTCAAATATTTGTTGAATTATCTAAGTTAGGTGCGCCAATGAAATATATAGATGTTGGAGGCGGCTTAGGAATAGACTTCGATGGAACTAAAACGTCTTCCAATACTTCGACAAATTATTCTCTTCAAAACTATGCAAATGACGTTATTGCAACAGTAAAAGATTCATGTGAAGTAAATAATATTCAACATCCAATCATAATCTCAGAAAGTGGTAGAGCGATAATCAGTCATTGTTCAGTTTTAATTTTTAATATTTTAGGGACAAGCCATGTCAACTCCCAAGTCAAAGTATCCGATAACAAAAAACAATCATTAATCATCACAAATCTGATAGAAACCCTTAATCAGCTAAAGAGTCTTAGAGATAAAAAAGAAGATTTATCTGAAATAATAGAATTATGGAATGACGCTAAAAAATTTAAAGAGGATTGCCTAGTCGCTTTTAGATTAGGATTTATTTGTTTGGAAGAACGTGCATATGCAGAAGAACTTGCATGGGCTTGTGCAAAAGAGATTGCAAATCAATTGGAGAGTGATGAAATTAACCATCCAGATTTATCTGAAATAACCGACACGCTTGCATCAACATATTACGCAAATTTATCAGTTTTTAAATCTATTCCTGATACCTGGGCAATTAATCAAGTTTTTCCAATTATTCCAATTCATAGACACTTAGAAGAGCCCTGTTGTAAGGGAAACTTTGCGGATTTAACTTGTGATTCTGATGGCAAGCTGAATAGTTTTATTGACAATGGAAAGGTTAAATCACTTTTAAATTTACATCCTCCAGAAAAAAATAATGATTATCTAATAGGAATCTTTATGGCAGGAGCATATCAAGAAGCATTAGGGAATTTCCATAATTTATTTGGAAATACAAATGTTATTCATATTGATATAAATGAAGATAATTCTTATAAAATTAAAAACATTATTAAAGAAAATAGCAAATCAGAAATTTTAGAGTTATTGGATTACAGTTCAGATAATTTAGTTGAAACAATAAGAGTCAATACTGAATCTGCTATCAATAATAAAACTTTGACTATTAAAGAAGCACGAAAGTTAATTGACCAAATAGAAACCAGTTTAAGAAAAAGTAGTTACTTGTCAGAATAACTAAGAAGTTTTGTCCTCAAATCTTTTCTTGCATATTCCAAAGCATCATTTAATTTATCAATATCTTTAGCACCCGCCTGTGCAAAATTAGGTTTACCTCCCCCTCCCCCAGAGCAAATACGTGAAATATCATTAATTAATTTCCCTGCATGCATACCTCTTTTAACTAAGTCTTCCCCAAAAGAGACAACAAATAACAATTTTCTATTTTCCGTATTTGGTATTCCTCCAAGAATCACAACCGACTTATCTCCCAATTTAGAAGTTAAATCTAATGCTGCAGATTGTAGAGAATTTCCATCTAGTCCATCAAGTTGACTAATAATCAGCGAAAATAATCCAATTTTATTTGCAGAAGAACTTAGCGAAGAGTATTTAAAATAAGCAATTTCATCCTTCATTTTTTGTATTTCTTTATTTTTATTAATCAACTCTGATTGCAAAGAATTAACCCTATCCAGGAGTTGATTAGGATTTGCTTTTAACAAATCACTTAGTTGACTTACGAGAGAATTTTTATCACTAAAATATTCAAAGGCTGATTGCCCTGACAATGCTTCGATTCTTCTTACGCCCGCTGAAATTCCTTCTTCACTAATTATTTTAAAACAACCTAATTCAGATGTTGTTTTTACATGAGTACCACCGCATAGTTCCATCGAAACACTTGGCACATCAACAACTCTTACTTCATCATCATATTTCTCTCCAAACATAGCCACTGCACCTCTCTCTAGAGCCTCACTCTTGGCCATGTTTTTAATATCAAGAGAATGATTTTCCAAAATCCAAGAATTAACTAAAGTCTCAACTTTAAAAATTTGATCTTTTGTAATAGGTTGAGAAGAATTGAAATCAAATCGTAATTTATTAAATGCGACTAATGAGCCTTTTTGTCCAACGCTTTCATTAACAACTACTTTGAGAGCAGATTGTAGTAAATGAGTAGCAGTATGATTTGCCGCAGCCTTAGCTCTAGCCAAATCATTTACTTTAGTTTTAACTTTTTGTCCCAGACTTAATATTCCTTTTTTAACTATTCCATAATGCAGAAAAACGTTTTTCTTGCGTATGACGTTATCAACTAAAACTTCTAGATCATCCGAGAATATCTTTCCAATATCACCAACTTGACCTCCAGATTCTCCATAGAAAGAAGTCTGATCAAGGACAATTAAAACTTTCTGTCCTTCACTTGCTTGCTTAACCAAGGTTGATTCAAAAAATATACCCTTAATTTCTGCATCTGAATCGAGTGAATCATAACCATTAAAAAAAGTTTTATCAAATAAGTCTATTTCGCGTTCTAATGAACCCTCCAATGTCAAATCAATGATCTGAGAAGCAGCTTTGGCTCTTTCTTTTTGTGCAGACATTTCTTTTTCAAAACCCTTAACATCAACACCAATATTGTTTTCTTGAGCAATTTCTTCTGTTAGTTCTAATGGAAAGCCATAAGTATCATAAAGTTCAAATGCTTTAAACCCAGTAATCATTTTCTGACCCGATGAAATCAATTCATCTAGTAATTTCTCACCTCTATCAAGAGTTTCTCTAAATCTTATTTCTTCAATTTTTATCTCACTCAATATATGGTCATAATTATTTTTTAAATCTGGATAATTCTCTTGCATTAATTTAATACCTACACTTGCAAGTTTCGATAAAAATTCATTTTTTAAGCCTAACAACCTTCCGTGTCTAACCATTCTTCGAATCAGTCTTCTTAATATGTATCCCCTTCCAAGATTACTTGCTACTACCCCATCAGAAATTAAATGTATAACTGCTCTTATATGATCTCCAATAATTTTTAAAGAGATTTTGGTTCTTTCATCTGAAGAATAATAATCAATTTTGGAGATCTCAGAAGCTTTTTGAATAATTGGAAAAATCAAATCTGTTTCGTAATTATTCTTCTTCTTTTGCAATATTTGAGCCATTCTTTCAAGCCCCATTCCAGTATCAATATTTTTGTATTTCAAATCTGTCAATTGACCAGCAGGGTCACGGTTATATTGCATAAATACAAGATTATAAAATTCTATAAAACGATCACCATCTTCTAAATCAATATTCTGAAGACCTTTCTCTGGTTTAAAGTCGTAATATAATTCTGAACATGGTCCGCAAGGACCTGTTTTTCCTGAAGACCAGAAATTATCTTTTTCTCCAAGCTTAATTATCCTTTGTGGATGAATCCCGATATCTTCTTTCCAAATCTTTACCGAATCATCATCTTCATGAAACACGCTCACTATTATATTCTCAGCAGAAAGTCCATAAATATCAGTAACTAATTCCCAAGCCCACTCAATAGCCTCTTTCTTAAAATAATCTCCAAAAGAAAAATTACCAAGCATCTCGAAGAAGGTATGATGTCGAGCAGTAACTCCAACATTTTCAATATCGTTAGTTCTTATACACTTTTGACTAGATGTGGCTCTTTTTGATGGCCTTTCTTTCAATCCTAAAAAAACTGGCTTAAAAGGCAGCATTCCAGCGATAGTGAGCATAACTGTAGGATCATCAGGAATTAAAGATGCACTTGGAATAATTTTATGTAATTTTTCATGGTAAAAATTTAAAAATTCTTTTCTTATCTCATCACCTGTAATTGGAGTGTTTTTAGTTTGAAATTTCATTTATAACAGTATCAATAATGAAGTGATTAAAAAACAAATTCGGTAATTCCACACTTAGATTCATGCGGATTTATATTGTATTTAACTAAAGTCATAATACAAAAGAATAATAGTATGATAACTTCTGCAAAAACAAGTACTTCAGATATTAATAAAGTTGAGCAAAAATTATCTGTGCAACAGAAAGTTTTTGCAGATGACACAATTGCAATTAGATCTCTTGACTGGGATCGAAGTAGGTTTGATATTGAATTTGGATTAAGAAATGGAACTACTTATAATAGTTTTATCATTAAGGGCAAAAAACTAGCAATAATTGATACAAGCCACGCTAAATTTGAAAAACTATGGTTTGAGCAATTACTTAGAGAAGTAAATCCAGAAGAAATTGATTACTTAATTACAAGTCATACAGAACCAGACCACTCAGGTTTAATTGGAAACCTCTTAACTCTTAATCCAGAAATAATAGTAGTTGGTTCAAAATTAGCGCTTAAATTTATTGAGGATCAAATACATGTTCCATTTAAAAGTTTAGAAGTAAAAAGTGGACAATATTTAGATCTTGGAGATAACCCTATAAGTGGAGTAAATCATAATATTGAGTTTATAAGTGCACCAAATTTACATTGGCCAGATACCATTTTCTCCTACGATCACGGTACGAACGTTCTATATACATGTGATGCTTTTGGATTGCACTATTGCTCTGATGAATTTTTTGATAATGATCAAAAAGAAATTTATGAAGATTTTCGTTTTTATTACGATTGCCTAATGGGCCCGAACGCAAGGAGTGTTCTACAAGCTATTAAACGAATAGACAAGTTACCTAGACTTAAAACTATAGCTGTGGGTCATGGGCCATTGCTTCATAATCAAGTAAATTTTTGGAAAGAAAAGTATTCAGAGTGGAGTAGTAATAAGAGTAAAGGTAATGAATTTGTATCTGTCTGCTATATAAGTGATTATGGATATTGTGATCGATTAAGTCAAGCTATATCTCACGGCATAAGTAAGGCAGATGCACAGGTTCAGTTAATTGATTTAAGATCTTCAGATTCTCAGGAATTAACAGGTTTAATTTCAGAATCTAAAGCCGTAGTAATCCCAACCTGGCCAGTTAATTCTGATAATGAATTAAAAGAGTCTCTGGGCACTCTTTTTGCCGCATTAAAGCCTAAACAATTAACGGCAGTTTACGATGCTTTTGGAGGAAATGATGAACCGATAGATTCATTGGCAAGTAAGTTGAGAGAATTAGGACAAAAAGAAGCATTTTCACCTCTAAGAGTTAAAAATATTCCTGATCCTATTATCTATCAACAATTTGAAGAAGCTGGAACTGATTTAGGACAATTAATTAATAAGAAGAAAAATATTGCTTCAATGAAAAGTCTTGATTCAAATCTGGATAAAGCTTTAGGGAGATTAAGTGGAGGTTTATATGTAGTTTCAGCTAGCCAAGGAGAAGGTTCGACTTTTAGACAAAGCGCGATGGTAGCTAGCTGGGTTAGTCAGGCAAGTTTCAGTCCGCCAGGCATTACAGTTGCAGTAGCAAAAGATAGAGCTATTGAATCTTATATGCAAGTTGGAGAAGGTTTTGTAGTTAATATCTTACGGGAAGATAACTATCAAAAAATGTTTAGACATTTTTTAAAAAGATTTGCTCCTGGAGCAGATAGATTTGCTGATGTAGATGTAATTAACAATGTCGCAAATGGTGGGCCAGTACTTTCTGATTCTCTTGCATTTTTAGATTGTAAAGTAAGTTCAAGATTAGAGACTCCAGATCATTGGATTATTTACGGTATAGTTGAAAATGGAAGTGTTTCTGATTTATCCTGTAAAACAGCCGTTCATCATAGGAAAGTTGCTAATCACTATTAAAAAATAAATCTTTAAAGATGTCAGTAATTAATACAAGTTCACTTTTAGAAAATAAAAACTTATCAATATTTGAAATTGCTGAAAATTTTACTTGCATTAGATTTCTTGATCAAAATAAAGAAAGGTTTGAGCTCGAATTTAATCTTGAGAAAGGAACTTCATTTAATACCTTTTTAATCATAAGTAAAGATGAATTATTAATTATTCATCCGCCTGAAAAAGAATATTCAAAATTAATTAATGAAGTAGTTACAAATTTCCATGATGAGTTTAAATTCAACAAAATTAACATCATCACTGGTCATGTAAATCCTAAAATTATTGAAACTATAAAATCAATCAGTGACCAATTCAGCAACTTAACTATCACATGTTCGAATCCTGGTTTTAAGCTTATTAGTGAACTTTGGAATCAAAAAAATCCAAATTTAAAAACTTTTATTGAACGAGAATTACCTGAAATTAAGATCGTAAAAAAAGAACTTTATCTAGAACTAGAAAATATTTCATTAAAACTTATTCCTGTACCAACTGCCCGGTGGCCCGGTGGATTAATCATATATGAAGAGAATCAAGAAATACTTTTAAGTGAAAAAATATTTTCTGCGCATTTAGCATCTGAAGAATGGTCAGAGACCAACAGAATGAGTACAGAAATTGATAGAAAACATTTTTATGATTGTCTTATGGCACCAATGTCTAATCAAATCGTATCAATAGCAGAAAAAATTTCTGAATTAGACATTAACACTATTGCTCCACTTCACGGTCCAGCAATTGAGTACAGCTTAAAAAGCTTTTTAAATGACTACATTAGATGGGGAGAAAATCTTTCAACAAACAATCCTAAAATTGTCTTGATATACGCTAGTGCTTATGGGAATACAGCTTCAATAGGTGATGCATTAGCGAAAGGTGTAAATAGAACTTCAGTAGAAGTTGAAAGTATTAATTGTGAATTTACATCTAATGATGAACTTATAAAATCAATTCAAAACGCTGATGGATATCTTATTGGATCGCCTACTTTGGGGGGACACGCCCCAACTCCAATAGTAAGTGCTCTAGGAACTTTGTTATCAGAGGGTAATAGAGATAAACCAGTGGGCATCTTCGGTAGTTTTGGATGGAGCGGAGAAGCAATAGATTTGCTTGAGACAAAATTAAAAGATGGTGGATTTAAATTTAGTTTTGATCCAATAAGAATAAAATTTAGTCCTAATAAACCAAAAATTAAAGAACTAGAAGAAATTGGTACTCATTTTGGAAGAAAAATTTTAAAAAAAGCAAAACAAAAAATCAGAAAATCTGATACTGGAATGATATCCAGTAAAACTGATCCAACGTTGCAAGCTTTAGGAAGAGTACTTGGTTCACTGTGTGTTCTTACTGCATCAAAAGGGAAAGATGAAAATAATGTAAAAGGAGCTATGCTTGCATCTTGGGTAAGCCAAGCAAGTTTTTCTCCTCCTGGATTGAGTATTTCAGTAGCAAAAGATAGATCAGTAGAATCGCTTCTTCAAAAAGGTGACTCTTTCGCCTTGAATATTCTTAGCGAAAAAGATTTCAGGGAACCTTTAAAAAGGTTTACAAAGCCTTTCTCACCAGGGGAAGATCGATTTGAGGGCTTAGATATTGAATTAACACCTAATGATCAAGTAATAATTCCTGAGTCATTAGCATGGTTAGATGCTTCTGTAAAAGACAGAATGGAATGCGGAGATCACTGGGTAATATATGCTGAGGTTTTACACGGCAATATATTAAAATCCGATAGTCTTACCGCCGTTCATCACCGTAAGAGTGGAGCCAACTACTAAACCAAATTATTTTTATTTATGCCTGATTCAAAAGATCTAATAATCATTTCAGCAAGTTGTGGAAAAAATCTAGAACTTTCAAAAAAATTTCAAGAAAAAAGTAATGAACTTAAATTTAATTCTGAAATTTTGGATCTTACTACTTTTGATATACCGTTATTCAATCCACGAATTCATACAAAAGAAAATATTCCTGTCGAAATAATTGAAATAAAAGAAAAGCTTTTTGCTACAGAAAAATGGATTATATGTGCTCCTGAATATAACGGTTCGATACCTCCAATTCTATCTAATCTCATAGCATGGCTATCCGTATCAGGAGATGATTTTAGAAATTTATTTAATGGTCAGCCAATTGCAATTGCAACTTTTTCTGGTGGAGTCGGATTAGAATTATTAACCTCATTACGAATTCAATTAGTACATTTGGGAAGTCAAGTTTTGGGTAGACAACTGTTATCTTCATTTAGTAAACCGGTGGATATAAAAACAATAGAAGATATAATTCAACGACTTTCACAAATGAAAAAATTAAAATTATAAATTATTTTTATAAAAATTTAAGCGAATTATATTTACTTATTTTCATTCCAAACTTTTAAAATTTCTCTAGCCATAGGTAGTGCATGTACAGATCCTCCTCCAGGAGTATTTTGTGCAAAAGCAACTATTAACAACTCACTTTTATCAGAGGGAGTAAAGCAAACAAACCATGCATGATCTGAACCTCCTTCTCCATCTT
Organism: Prochlorococcus sp. AG-670-O11; assembly: GCA_003211335.1. The sequence goes on from QCTA01000001.1 coordinate 47,240, forward strand.
CAGCAGTACCAGTTTTGCCTGAAACTGGAGGAAGATTAGATATCCCATAATTGATAGAGACTCCTGTTCCAGATTCAACTACTTTTCTTAATCCGTTTTTCACTAACTGAAGATTATTTGGATCAATATCAATTTTTATACGTTTTTGATTTATTAATAGTTGATCTTCTTTTTTAGATAAATGAGGAGTGACTAAATAACCACCATTTGCGATTGCTGCATATGCACG
>QCTA01000002.1 GCA_003211335.1 Prochlorococcus sp. AG-670-O11
TCCCCACAAAACCCGTACATCCAAGAAGTAATAAACGCATATTCTTAATCTAGTAATAAATTTAGACTATTAAATTTTTTTCTTAATTGTAATTATTATTATGTAATCAATTTAAGAATATTAATGAAAAAAGTTTTTGTATAATGTATTTAGATGTTCAAACAAATTCATAAATCTCATCATGACAGAGTCAATACCCAAGAAGCCGCTAAAAAAAGGAAGCTTAGTCTTTGTAGATAAAAGTATTTATGATAAAAGTGTCGAAGCATTAGCTAGCGATAAAAATTTACCTAGTTATGTATTTCAAGGCCCTGGAGAAATCTTGAGTATTAAGGATGAATACGTCCAAGTAAGATGGCGAAGGCCTGTACCAGATGTTTGGCTTAAATTAGACCAACTGAAAGAATATATTGTTGCAGAATAATTTAATTATTCAGGAAATTATAGATTTTTTATCAAAAGCCATTTTTGATTGAATTCTTTTTGCTTCTTTCATCATTTCTTTGCCATCAAATAAATAATCATCTACATATCCTTGTGTATACTTATCAAGTTCAAATAAAGCATCTTTAACTTGAGAAAAACAATGATAAAGATCTAAACCTAGCGAGGATATTGAATTTGGGACAGAAGTTGACTTATAGAGTTTATAAACTTTTTCAATTTTTTTTTGGGAAAGATTAATATAACTGCAAAATTTATCCATCAATTTTTCATCATATGGGTCAGCAGATAGTTCTTTTATTTCTTGACTCAAAGGTTTTATTATTTGACTAATCGATCTATTGGTAGGATTATAAATTTTTTTTATCCAATTTTTAACTTCGTTATCTTTTATTGTGGAGCTATATTTATTTACATTAACTCTCTCTTTCCATTTTTCATTTCTGAAATTTATTGGTTGTTTTAATGGGAAAATGGTTTTATCATATTGTTCTTTTTTAAAAGGGTCATTAAGAGTCTCCCATGCATTTTGTATTGCAAGAAACTTATCTTTATCACCACCTGCATCGGGATGGTGTTGTTTAACTAAGCGACGGTAAGCAGATTTAATTTCACTTTGAGTTGCATTTTCTTTAACATCTAATTCTTTATAAAAATTTTTGATCATATCTAAATACTTTTGTCTATAAATAACCGTCTTGTCTAGCTTGAATTACAGTGTTTGATTCAAACATTGCCGTAGATAAATATCGTTCACCAAAACTTGGAAGAATAACAATTAATCTTTGATTAGCAAGCTCTTTTCTTTGACCAATTTTGATTGTAGCTGCCAAAGCAGCTCCGCTACTAATTCCCGATAAAAGACCCTCTAATCGAGCTAATAACCTCCCGTAATAAAATGCCTCATCATCATCTATCTTGATAATTTCGTCTATTAATTTAGTATTAAGTACTTTAGGAACGAAGCCTGCGCCAATCCCCTGAATAGAATGAGAACCTGCTTTTTCTCCTGAAATTACAGCGCTTTTTGCGGGCTCAACTGCATATATTTTGCAATTTGGGTTAACTTTTTTTAGAAATCGAGAACATCCAGTTATGGTTCCTCCAGTACCAACTCCAGTAACTAATCCATCAATATTTTGATTAGATTGGTCCCAAATCTCTTTAGCTGTTGTCCTTTCATGAATATCTGGATTTGCGAGATTTTCAAACTGATTAAACTGAAAGCTATTTGGAATACTTGAAGCTAATTCACTTGCCAAATCTAATGCTCCTTTCATTCCTTCTTTACCTGGCGTGAGTTGTAATTCTGCACCATAGGCTCTTAGCATTGCCCTTCTCTCAATACTCATAGTATCTGGCATAGTTAATATCAATCTATAGCCTTTAGCTGCTGCAACCATTGCTAAAGCTATTCCAGTATTTCCACTTGTTGCTTCAATTAAGGTTGTTTCTCCCGGCAATATTAAACCATCTTTTTCGGCTGAATTTAACATCGAATACGCTATACGATCCTTGACAGATGCTGATGGATTAAAACTTTCAAGTTTCGCTATTATTTGTGGATGACACTTACAGTATTTCTTTATACGATCTAATTTGACTAATGGTGTATTGCCAACTAAAGAAGTAATATCACCTGCTATTTCCATGGAAAAAATTTTACAAATTTAAATTTGTTCATTCCTATATTAAATGCATTTATATATCTTTTATAAAAAATTTCTAATTGAACTTAATTTCAAAACAACTTCTTAGAAAAGATTGTTCTATAGTTTGTTTATAATATAGAAATATCAATTTTTTTATGTATTCTCTTGAAATAAGTCTTAGATATTCACCTTTTCCTCTTTCAATTCAGAAGAAAGAGTATGAGGATATTAAAAAAATCTATGATGAAATCAAAGATTCTATGAATAGTAATGACCAAAATTCTTCCTTAATCGAGCTAAGTTGTGAAAAAGTTCAGGATAAATTTATAACTGTTCTTGCTAAAGAAGTGATTGCTGTTCAAATATATGAAAAGTCTGCAGTAGCTGGGGGATCAAAAAGACCTGGATTTTCCTTAGATATTTAAAATGATCGAGATCGAGGATACTTTGAAAAATGAAGTACCCAAAGTAACTTTTAAAGATGTGAGTTTTTCATGGCCAGGAAAAAATGAAAATGTAATAAATAATTGTAATTTTTCCATTAATAAACCAGGGTTATGGATGATTGTTGGTAAAAATGGAAGTGGAAAGAGTACCTTGCTAAAGTTAATTAATGGACTTCTAAAACCCAGTGATGGAGTTATAAATAATCTAGCGAACATTGGGATGGTTTTTCAAAATCCTGATCATCAAATATTGATGCCAAACTGTAGGAGTGAACTTCTTCTGAATATTAATCAAAAATTAAGTAGAAAAGAAATTACTAAGAAAATTGAGATTGCCTTAAATAAGGTTGGATTAGCAGGATTTGATAAAAGGCCCATTCATACATTAAGTGGCGGACAAAAACAACGATTAACTATTGCTTCTTCATTGATAAGTGATAAGAATTTCATTCTTATGGATGAGCCCACAGCGTTGTTAGATGGCTCTAGTCAATTAGCAGTTTTACAAATAATTAAAGACCTTACAAAGAATAAAAAAAATCCATTAACTGCTTTATGGATTACGCATCGTTTAGAGGAATTAAGTTATGCAGATGCAGTTGCAGAGATTAAGAATGGAAATTTATCAGCTTGGCAGAAACCATTAAACTTTCAATATAATTAATGTTTACCCCTTGTCATAAGGTACATGTAAGAGTTAAATTTTTATATATTCCTCGGTAGCTCAGCGGTAGAGCGATCGACTGTTAATCGATTGGTCGCAGGTTCGAATCCCGCCCGGGGAGTTTATTCAATCTATCAGAAACATTCAAGAGCGTCTTTGGACGCTCTTTTTTGTATGTTTTGTCTAGGGTGTTTGTTAAGCTTCAGAGGGTTTCAACGTATCTTCACGTACTTTTAGAAATCATTGAATAGTAGAGCAAAAAATATTTTAAAATTTTAGAAGAAACAATATATTTTTCATTCCAAATATATTTAGTTTTTTATTTTATTAAATTTAAGAATTTTTTCCAGAAAACCATTGATGATAATAATACCTATTATCCGCCGGAAGAATCAGAGCCACCACATTATTAAGAGCATTAGAAAATTTATTGACAAGTTCTTTAAAATTAATACAAATTAAAAATTTAAAATATGACTGAACAGAGGAAAATAGAAAAGTTTGGAGTTGGCTATTTACATCCCGATAGTCATCCGCCAGAATTTTCTTTTTTTAAAAAAAAATGTATAGACGTAGCAATTGGATATGATGATGGTTTTACTTTTACTCCTATGTTTGGAGTTTTTAAAGAAACTGAAGATATTTTTGATTATCTAAAACAATATATTGAAGATAAACAATTAGAAAAATTAGATATTCGTTTTGATACTTTAAGAACTTGTATCTATCAAATAAATCCTGAGACCTTAGAACTTGGCGATATATTAGAATGCGAAGGAAGTGATGTTGAATATTATGAATGGAACGACCAAACTAAAAGTTTTGATGAGGTCGATTCAAATTCACTCAGTTATGAAGAAGAAGAATATTTTCACTAAGTGATGATAATGATACATATTTTCCTCTAGAAGAATCATGATCAAGATATTATTAAGGCCATCAAAAAAAAATTAATTCTTGAATAATCAAAATTGTGGGGTGTAATTATTGGCCAGAAATTAATAATTAGATCTGTTATTTATTTGATCATTTCCTAGAAATTTTGCATTGTTGATAGAAAAATATTGATATTAAGTGACATTTAAAGACAATATAAACTTCTCTCTTCCCAAACCCTCAGGTGAATTAATGAAAAAGATTTATAGACTTCTAGTGACTTCACTTGTGGTCTTTTTTCTAATCTGCTGTGACTAAAGTAAAATAGTTAATCATCCCACATGTCTTGTTTAATCTTTTCAATATTATTTTTTTCAAGCAATTCTATTCTATGTTCTTTAGTATCTTCTTCAAAATTTTGTGAGTTTTCGTTGTTTACAAATTTTTGTTGAATTTCTAGAATTATATTCTCAAATTGATCCCCATAAAAATTTGATATTTCCATCCATGCTTCCATTTCTTCTTCTTTCCCAATCGTATCGTTTATCTGATGGCTTATTATTTCCAAAACAAATTCTTTCAAATCTTTATGACTCATGCTTTCAACTTTTTTTTGAATATAAAGATCTTTTAAATGTTTTAGCTGCTTTGTAGATAAATCTGTATAGGTTATAGATTTCTTTTTCATTAATATTTAGGTTGTTTTTATAACAAATTAACTATTAGGAACTTAAAAAAGATTTTAAGTCACTAAATTTTTACATAATTATTTCAAGAAAATATTTAAAATAAAACAAAATATTTTATTGGAAGGTCAGTTTTCACCTAAATTTAAACCTTTTATAAAATCATATTGAAAATTTTCTTAAAGATAACTCTGCTGGTATTTGCGAATATATATTCAATCATTAAGCAATTATTAAACAAATCGAAAGAATTTATAAAATTTATATTTTATTCTAAGCTAATATTTTCTTATAATCCATTGAAGTCATTAGCTTTATATACTAATACAACGTATATAGGCTTTTATATTAAGTATGCAATAAATGCAAATTATTGAGAGAATCATATAACAAAATCTTAATTTTAGTTTAATAATCCCTTAGATATGAAAATTTCAATCCTTTTAATAGAAGATGATCGTGATATGCGTGAGTTGGTATCTGGACATCTCGAGCATTCAGGTTTTGATGTTCAAAAAGCTGAAGATGGTATCAAAGGCCAAGCTTTAGCGCTTCAGTATTCTCCCGACTTAATTCTTCTAGATTTAATGTTACCCAGTGTTGATGGTTTAACACTATGTCAAAGACTGAGAAGAGATGAGAGAACTTCAAATATTCCCATATTAATGATTACTGCTTTAGGTGGACTGAAAGATAAAGTTACTGGATTTAATTCAGGTGCTGATGATTACATCACAAAACCATTTGATCTGGAAGAATTATATGTTCGTATTAAAGCGCTATTGAGAAGAACTAATAGAGCACAATTGAATTCAACTAATCAACAGGAAATTCTAAATTATGGCCCTCTAACTCTTGTTCCAGAAAGATTTGAAGCTATATGGTTTGAATCTGCCGTAAGACTTACCCATTTAGAGTTTGAGCTACTTCACTGTCTGCTACAAAGACATGGGCAAACAGTATCGCCAGCATTGATTTTAAAAGAAGTATGGGGTTATGAGCCTGACGATGATATTGAAACAATTAGAGTTCACGTTAGACACTTAAGAACAAAATTAGAACCTGACCCACGTAAGCCAAAATATATAAAAACGGTTTATGGAGCAGGATACTGTCTTGAATTACCCGCAGAAGCTCAGGTTGATAATGGTAGTCAAGAGTTTGCAGAATCTAGAAATTAAAACTTACTTAAAACACTAATTTATTTATTTTAAATATTTTCAATAGCTATTTTTAACAAAGTGACCTCCCAAGCGAGTCGTGGTTGTATAAAACTTTTAAGTTGATTCTTCAAATTTTCTAGTTTTTTAATATTTCCTCCCTTTTTAGTCTTTGCCCAAAATTTTTGTTGTATATAATTTATTAAAAAAATTTGTTGATTAATGTCTAGTTCTTCAGATATTATTTTTGCGATTTTTAGTATTTCTAAATTATCACCGAACGGGAAGTCTAAATTTTCTTTAATTTCATTTGGTAATTCCTTCCAAATATCTATATCATTCAGTATTTTTCCTGGAGATCCATTTGCTGCATTAATTAAATCTTGTAAATTTAAACCTTCATAAGTATTTAATATTGAAGAATCTAAATTATTTTTTATGAAAATCTCAAGCTGTTTATATGAAAAAGATTTAAATCTTATAAGTTGACATCTGGAGGTAATAGTATTCAAAAGTAAATTTAACTTTGAAGTTAAAAGAATAAATATACCGTTAGTGGGCTCCTCTAGTGTTTTTAAAAGACAATTAGATGCTGCTTCATTAAGAAGGTGAGCATCATCAATTAATACAATTTTCCCCCCTGATTCAATAGATTTTTGACCTAGAAAAGTCTTTAAATGCCTAATTTGCTCTATTCTTATTGTTTCTTTATTATTTCTTGAAGATTTAGCTTCTGAACGATTTATTAGATTACCTTTTACAACATAGGTAGGCTCAATTGATAAAAAATCAGGGTAGTTATTAGTTATAACTTTTTCTTCAATATTTGAATCTGACGAATATATATTGAAAATTTCTTTAATAAATTTAATAGCGGTTTGTTTTTTTCCTATACCTTCAGGACCATAAAATATATAACCATTGGAAAATGCTTTTCTCTTGAGTATTCTTTCTAGAGTTTCATTAACTTCTTTATTTATTAAAAGAAAATCAGTTTTAAGATCAATCATTATTTACTTCAGAAAAGTTTTTTAGTAATGTTTCTTTTATTTGTTTGGAAATAGTATTAATATCTTGCGAAGCAGATATTATTGTCCAATTTTTTTCTTTAGCGATTAACTTAAAACCTTCATTAACTTTTTCTAGAAATTTTATTCCTTCAGATTCAATTCTGTCTGGAATAAAGGTTTTCCTTCGTAAAACACTCTCTTCAGCAGAAATTTCCAGAAATATAGTCAGGTCTGGGCTTTCTCCTTGACAAACAATAGATTCTATATTTTTTATAATATCTAGATTTATATTTCTACCATATCCTTGATAAGCAAGTGTAGAGTCACAAAATCTATCGCTAAGTACCCAGTCTTTTTTTTCTAAAGCAGGGGATATAATTTTGGAGATATGCTCTGCTCTATCAGCGGAATAAAGTAATAATTCAGCTAGTGAAGAAGGTTTATTCTTTTCATCATTGTCAAGTATTAAATTTCTAAGTTTTTTACCTAAAAAGCTTCCTCCAGGTTCTCTCGTTCTTACTAATTTTGAATTTCCCCTCAAAAGACCACTAGTTGGAATCCATCTAGAAATTTCATCAATTTGAGTTGTCTTGCCACAACCATCAATTCCTTCGATAACAATAAATTTACCTCTCATTTAGTCTAATGATAAAGCATTAATTACAACGGTTATCGAACTAGTTGCCATCAATAATGCTGCTATTGATGGTGTTAGAAGAATGCCATATTTAGGAAATAGAATACCTGCCGCTATCGGTAATGCAATCAAGTTATAGCCAAAAGCCCATAATAGATTTTGTTTGATTTTTCTTATTGTTCTTTTTGCAAGACTAAGTGCATAAGGTAATCCAGATAAATGATCTCCCATTAACACAACATCTGCATTTGCTTTCGCAATCTGGGTACCTGATCCAACAGCTATTCCTAAATTTGAAGCGGCCAATGCTGGAGCATCATTTATCCCATCTCCAATCATTGCAACTTTATTGTTCTTTTTTAAATCTTCAATTATTTTTAATTTCATTTCTGGAAGAAGATCCCATTTTATTTCAGCTTCTGGACTATCTAATTTTTTAGCCAACTCAAGTACAGTTTCTTTTCTATCACCGCTTAAAATATTAATACTATACTTTTCTTCTCTTAATTTTTGAACAGAACTAATAGAATCTTCTCTTAATAAATCACCTAATAAAATAAATCCAAGTAACTCATTATTTACACTGACTCCAATGACAGAATGGGATTTGTTTTCTTCAGTTTCTAATGTTTTTTTTGATTCATTATCAATTAGTACTCCTTTACTAAGAAGCCATTCAACGCTTCCAATATTGATTACTCCATCAATTGAATCAAGCTCTCCTGAAATACCTCGACCAGATTCTGTATTGATGTTTTTGATTGGTAGCAAGCTAAGATTTTGTTTTTTGGCTTCATTAACTATTGCATTAGCGATTGGATGCCTGCTTTGACTTTCTAAACTTGCAGTTATTTTTAATAAAAATAAATTATCACCATTATTTATATAATTAATGACGAAAGGAGTCCCTTTAGTCAATGTTCCTGTTTTATCAAAAATAATATGATTGATTTTTGATGCCATTTCTATTTTATCTCCTCCTTTAAATAAAACGCCTTTTTTGGCAGCTTTACCTGAAGCAACAGTTATTACTGTCGGTGTAGCAAGACCTAAAGCGCAAGGACAGGCTATTACTAAAACAGCAATGGAGAGTTGAATGGCTAAACTCAAAAAATTTTCAGCATTGCTACCCAATGAATTATGTAAAGTATGGTTTGAGGTGGTTATCAATCCATGATGATCATGTATTAACAAATCTGGCCAAATATGCTTTGCTCCTTTCCACCAAAAAAAGAAGCTTGAAATTGCCATAAAGAGTACGAAATATGTAAATTTTCCAGCAATTTGGTCAGCAATTCTCTGAATAGGTGGCTTTTGTGATTGAACTGATTCAATCAGATTAACTAGTTTTGCAAGAGAAGTTTCTTCCCCCACTTTTATAACCTTTAGTCTTAATGTGGAATTTAAATTTAAGGATCCATTAAGTAAATGTTTCCCTGAGTCAACATTTACAGGTTTAGATTCACCTGTGATATGTGAAACATCTACAGATGAATTACCATTAATAACAATGCAGTCAGCAGGTACACGATCTCCAGCTAATAATTGAATCTCATCTCCTGCCTTTAAAGAAGTTACTCTGACTGATTTGACTTTATTTGCTTCTAAAAATATGGTCGCCATCTCTGGTTGCAGATCTAATAGTTCTCCAATTGATGAACCGGTTTGATACCTTGCTCTCTCTTCTAAAAAACGCCCAATCAGGATAAATCCTAATAACATCACAGGTTCGTTAAAAAAGCAAGGAAACCCAGTAGAAGGAAATATTAATGATAAAAGACTTGTTATGTATGCACTTGTTACTCCCAAAGCTACTAAAGAATCCATATCTGGCCGATTCTTTATAAATGATTTGAATCCTTTGATTACAATTTCTCTTCCAGAAAACAATAAAGCTATTGTTGCCAGTACAGCATGAAAGAATAAATTACCTAATATTGGTAAATTTAAATAACCTCCCTCTGTTAAATGTCCTAATACTGAAAAAAATAACAGTAAAAGTGCAAAATTAAGTTTTTTCCATTGGTTAATCCACTTCTTTTTTTTTTCTAATTGAACTTTATTTACTTTTTTTGAGAAATCATTTACATAAATCTCTGAAGGGAAACCGCTTTGTTCTAGGTTTTCTAAAACTTGGTCAATCTTTAGAACATTTGTATTAATTTCAAAATAGGCACTTTCAGTTAGAAGGTTAACAGAAACATTTTTGACGCCATCAGAATTTTTCAATATATTTTCTACTGTGCTTACACAACCCCCACATTTCATACCGGTTATATTTAATTGAATGCTATTCATATTTTTTCAATGAAAGCAAATGAATGCTTTATTTTATTAATTACTATAATAATAAATGTTATAGACTTTTTAAATAGTTGATAATTAATTGACTAATTTAATTTTATTACATAAACAAAGTGCCTAACAATCAAAATAGAGACAATTTCATTGATAAAGCATTTACGGTAATTGCTGAATCGATTGTGAATATTATGCCGATTGCGGATAAAGAAAAGAAAGCATACATATATTATAGAGATGGATTAGCTGCTCAAAATAATGGTGATTATTCAGAAGCTTTGGAATACTATCAAGAAAGCTTATTACTAGAAGAAAATAAAATTGATAGAGGAGAAACTTTAAAGAATATGGCGATAATATATATGAGTAATGGAGAGGAAGATTTATCTATAGAAACTTATGAAAAAGCCTTAGTTGAAAATCCAAAACAGCCATCTTGTCTAAAGAATATAGGCCTAATTTATGAAAAAAGGGGAAGATACGCTGAGCAAAATGGTGACTTAGATGAAAGAGATATTTGTTTCGACAAGGCTGCACAAGTGTGGTCTAAAGCAGTAAGACTTTATCCTGGTGGATACTTAGATATTGAAAATTGGTTAAAAACAACTGGAAGGAGTTCGATTGATATTTATCTTTAAATTAATTCACTCTCTCAAGGCATAATTCATAGCTTCATTAATATTCGAAATTTCTTTAATTATTATCAATTTTTGAAAACTGCCTTTAACTTTAATAGTATTTTTAGGTACCAAAATATTTTTAATACCTAGCCTAACAGCCTCGTCAATTTTAGCGCCAAGATTACTTGCCTGCCTTACTTGGCCACTTAAACCTAGCTCTCCAATAAATGCAGAATTTGTCAATGGTGGAATTTTTTTTAAGCTTGATAAGATTGAAATCGCAACCCCTAAATCTGAAGATGGATCATTTATTTCAAAACCACCACCTGTCGCTATGTAACAGTCATATTCTGATAATTGAATCCCAACATGTTTTTCAATGACTGCTAAAATCTGATGTAATCTGTTAATGCTAATCCCAGTTGTTGTTCGTCTTGGATTGTTGTAGAACGTTTTATTGACTAAAGCTTGAATATCTACGGCAAATGGTCTAGATCCTTCATTAGTTATTGTGGTTGTGACACCTGATATATTTTCTTTGTTTGTGAATATTGAACTTGGGTTATTAACTTCTCGTAAACCATTTTTTAACATTTCGAAAATTCCAATTTCAAAAGTTGATCCAAACCTATTTTTTATACTTCTTAGTAATCTATGAGAGGCAATATTATCTCCCTCAAAGTTAAGTACAACATCTACTAAATGTTCCAAAGTTTTTGGACCTGCTAGAGCTCCATCTTTCGTAACGTGGCCGATTATCAAAAGCGCTATATTATTTTCCTTCGCAAGATTCTGAAGTTCAGATGAACAACTTCTAACTTGGGAAACAGATCCTGGAGAACTTTCCATCTCATCATTATTAATAGCTTGGATACTATCAATAATGGCAAAATCAGGTTTTATTTTTTTAATCTCTTCGATAATTAAAGTTAAATTGGTTTCGGCATAAATTTTTAAATCGAGACTGTTTTCATTTAATCTTTCCCATCTGATTTTTATTTGCTCTAAAGATTCTTCTGCCGTGATATATAACACTTTTTCATTAAGAGATATTTTCCCGGCAGATTGAAGGACTATTGTACTTTTGCCGATACCTGGTTGTCCTCCAAGTAAAACTATAGATCCTGGAACTATCCCTCCTCCGAGAACTCTATCAATCTCTTTAAAACCACTTGTAAATCTTGATATAGTATCTATTTTTATTTCTTTAAACAACATAGATTTTTTACTTTTATTAACATTTGTTATTTTAGATCTAGTGTTTTTCCTTTCTTCAACAATAGTATTCCATTCATTACAATTTACGCATCTGCCAAAGTATTGAGAAGTTTCAGATCCGCAATTTTGACAAATAAAAGTCGAAAATTTACTAGACATTTAATTTTGATTAGGTTGAAGAACTGATAGATTTGGGATTTTGCCCCTCTACAAGTTAGATTGGGTTAAAGATAAATTCTCTTCCTGATTAGCTAATAAAAACAAATGGCTGTATCTAGTCAAACAAAAGAAACAATCCTTGTCGCTGATGACGAGGCAAGCATTAGAAGAATTCTTGAGACTCGCCTATCAATGATTGGTTACAAAGTGGTAACTGCTTGTGATGGGAAAGAAGCATTAAAATTATTCAAAGATTACGATCCTGACTTGGTTGTACTTGATGTAATGATGCCAAAATTAGATGGATATGGAGTTTGTCAAGAATTAAGAAAAGACTCAGATGTACCCATCGTCATGCTGACTGCATTAGGAGATGTTGCAGATAGAATTACAGGACTTGAATTAGGCGCTGATGATTATGTTGTTAAACCATTTAGTCCAAAAGAATTAGAAGCAAGGATTAGATGTGTATTAAGACGTATAGATAAAGAACAACTTCCTGGAATGCCAAATTCAGGTTTAATTTTAGTTACGGACATAAAAATTGATACAAATCGAAGACAGGTTTTTAAAAGTGATGAAAGAATAAGATTAACTGGAATGGAATTTAGTCTCCTAGAGCTTTTAGTCAGTCGATCAGGAGAGCCATTTAGTCGAGGAGAGATTTTGAAAGAAGTATGGGGATACACACCTGAAAGACATGTAGATACAAGAGTAGTAGATGTTCATATATCTAGATTAAGATCAAAATTGGAAGCTGATCCTGCAAATCCTGAATTAATTCTTACAGCAAGAGGTACAGGATATCTATTTCAGAGAATAGTTGATATATCTCCATTTGACGGTAAATAGATGGATAAAAATTCTTATAATAAAAAGTCTAGAGCTATAAGAAGATTAGTTATTTGGTATAAAAGAAATTCTGCTGTGACTTCAATAGTTGACACTGCTGCTAATTCTGCTGTAACCGCAAGTAATGTTGCGGGTAATGTAGTCTCTAGTGCTGGGTCTGTTGTAAGTACTGCAGGTAATGTTGCGGGTAATGTTGCGGGTAATGTAGTCTCTAGTGCTGAATCAGTTGTTAATACTGCTAGCAGTGTAGTTTCAAGTGCTAGTTCAATAGCAAAAAATACATTGCAACCATTAGTTTTTGACCCTTTAAAACGTTTGCAAAATAGTGATAATTTGATAAATAAGCAAGAGGTATCAAATTCTGAGAGGATTTGGATCGCGGTTGATGGTATGGGGGGAGATTACGCACCTGTACCCATTTTGGAGGGATGTCTCGATGCTATTAGTAGATTTCCAATAAATATAAAATTTGTAGGCAAAATTGAAGAAGTTAGATATGAAGCAGAAAAAGTTGGTCTAATAGATTTATTAGAGAAAGAAATTGATAATAATCGTATTGAATTGATAGATAGTGGAGATCCCATAGGGATGAATGAAGAAGCAACAGCAGTAAGAAAAAGAAAAGATGCAAGTATTAATGTTGCGATGGATTTGGTTAAAACTAACAAAGCAAAAGCTGTTTATTCGGCAGGTAACTCAGGAGCTCTGATGGCCTCCGCTATATTTAGGATAGGGAGATTGAAAGGTATAGAACGCCCTGCAATAGGAGCCTTATTTCCAACAAGAGATCAAACTAGACCTGTATTAGTTCTAGATGTAGGAGCAAATACTGATTGTAAACCCTCTTATCTTCATCAATTTGCACTTCTTGGTGATGTTTATGCCAAAGATGTTTTACAAATAGAAAAACCAAGAATTGGCTTATTAAATATTGGAGAAGAAGAATGTAAAGGGAATGATTTATCTTTAAAAACATTTGAATTATTATCTCATGAAACAAGGTTTGATTTTGGGGGTAATTGTGAAGGAAGAGATGTTTTATCTGGCGATTTTGATGTAGTCGTTTGTGATGGCTTTACAGGAAATATATTACTTAAATTTCTTGAGTCAGTGGGTGGGGTTCTATTAGATATTTTAAGATCTGAACTTCCTAGAGGAAGAAGGGGTAAGGTTGGGTCTGCTTTTTTAAAAAGTAATTTACTAAGAATTAAGAAAAGACTAGATCATGCTGAACATGGAGGAGCATTATTGCTTGGGGTAAATGGTATTTGCGTAATTGGCCATGGTAGTAGTAAGTCTTTGTCTGTGGTAAGTGCTCTTCGTTTGGCTCATTCTGCTGTAAATCATAATGTGATGGAAAATTTAAATCAACTTCAAAAGCATCAAGTTTTAAATTCTTAAAACATATTTTGTCAGATTTATGTTTTACTTACATAAGTAATTAGATAACTTTTTTGGAAGGAATAAATTCAAATCAAATTGGAGTCTCATTTAAAGGTACAGGTAGTTATGTACCAAATCAAATATTGACTAATCAAGAAATTAGTAAGAAGGTAGATACTAGTGACGAATGGATAAAATCTAGAACAGGTATCTCTCAGAGAAGGATTTCTGGATTATCAGACAATGTTAGTGAGATGGGTTACAAAGCAGCATTAGCAGCAATTGAGATGGCTAAATGGGATGTTTCAACAGTAGATCTAATAATTTTAGCTACATCAACCCCAAATGATTTATTTGGCTCTGCTCCGGAAATTCAATCAAAACTAGGAGCAATTAATGCTGTAGCGTTTGATTTGACAGCTGCTTGCAGCGGTTTTTTATTTGCGACAATAACAGCTACTCAATTCTTAAAAGCAGGAAGTTATAAAAGAGCAATTGTAATAGGCTCAGATCAACTTTCAAGTTATGTAGATTGGAATGATAGAAGAAGTTGTGTCTTATTCGGAGATGGAGCGGGCGCAATAGTAATCGAAGGAACAAATGAAATAGATAATTTAATTGGCTTTAGTATGAGAACTGATGGACAAAGAGGTTCTTTCTTAAATCTTCCATCTCAAAATAATCAGGATCTAATTATTGAGAATATTAATTTTTCAACTGGTGGTTTTTCAACAATTGCAATGAATGGACAAGAGGTATATAAATTCGCAGTTAGAGAAGTACCATTAATTATTGATAATTTATTTAAAAAAACAAATTTTAATTCTGAGAAAATTAATTGGCTTGTGTTGCATCAAGCAAATCAAAGAATATTAGATTCTGTTGGAGAAAGACTAAATATTTCGTCAGAAAAGATTCTTAGTAATTTAAGTAACTATGGAAATACTTCCGCTGCAACCATTCCTTTAATGCTTGATGAGGCAATAAGAAATAAGAAAATTAAACAAAATGATATTATTGCCACCAGTGGTTTTGGTGCTGGGTTAAGTTGGGGTGCAGCCCTGATTCGATGGGGTTAAAAATAAAAAGGGTTATTTATGACAGTCGCTTGGGTATTTCCCGGTCAGGGTTCTCAAAAAATAGGAATGGCAAATAAAATTATTGATTTGCCAAATGCAAAAAATAGATTTAATTATGCATCTGATGTATTTCAAAAGAATTTATTTGAAATTTGTGAGCTAAATTCTGATGATTTAAACAATACTAAGAACACTCAAATTTGTCTTTTTTTGGTGGAATCAGTCTTATTAGACTCTTTAAAAGAACATAGTTTTAAACCAACCTTTATTGCTGGGCATAGTTTAGGTGAAATTACGGCTTTATATTGTGCTGATGTTTTGTCTTTTGAAGCTTGTGTATCACTTATAAAAGTTAGATCTGGATTAATGGCAAATGCTGCGAAAGGATCTATGGCAGCATTAATTGGGTTTGATAGAGATAAATTAGATTTACTGGTAGAGGAAATTGATGATCTTGTAATAGCAAATGATAATAGTTCCTCTCAAGTTGTTTTATCAGGAAGCATAGAAGCTTTAGATAATATTTCAAAACGGATTACGGCTAAAAGATTCCTGAAATTAAATGTTTCGGGTGCTTTTCATTCACCATTTATGAAAGAACCAGCTCTTAAATTCTCAAATTATTTGGATACTCTCGAATTTAATAAACCTTCTTGTCCTGTTATAAGTAATTCTAGTCCATCACTGTGTAATGACCCAAATGAGCTTAAGCTTAGATTGAAAAATCAAATGTGTAATGGTGTTAGATGGCGTGAAACTATGGATTTAATGGAAGAAAATGGTATTCTCCAAATGGTAGAAATTGGACCATCTAATGTTCTTGGTGGTCTAGGGAAAAGGCACTTAAAAGATGTAAAAATTTCTCAAGTTTCTTCTGCAGATCAAATTGAATAGTTATTCAATGAAAAGTTATTTTTATCAAAAATTTATTTATCAATTAGTTAGTCAAGTAATTATTTTTCCGATTTATAAATTGATATTTAGAGGTATTTTAATTGGGAGAGAAAATATTCCTCAAAAAAGTTCTTTTATCTTGGTATCTAATCACGGTTCTCTATTTGACCCTCCTTTATTAGGTCATGCCGTTGGTCGAAATATATCTTTCATGGCCAAGTCAGAACTTTTTAAAATCCCTATACTTGGTTTTATAATAAAATCCTGTGGAGCTTATCCTGTTAAGAGAGGCATAGTAGATAAAACAACTATCAAAATTGCATGTGACAAATTATCAAATAACAACAGTATTGGTATATTTATTGACGGCACTCGTCAGAAGGATGGTCGAGTAAATAAGCCAAAACACGGAGCTGCTCTTCTATCTTTTAAAAATCAAAAGATGTTATTGCCAGTTGCAATTATTAATTCACATAGATTATTTAGATTAAAATTTTTTATTCCATTTTTTTCAAAAATAATTATTAAAGTTGGGAAACCGATTAATCCCCCTAAAGGATCATCAAAGACTGATTTAGCTTTGGTAACAAATTATCTTCAGGAAACAATAAATAATATGCTTTAATGAATGATCAATTAATTGGGGATAATGGATATAATGGCAGTACTTTATTCCAACTATTGGAATTTGATTGCTGCTCATTTTTATTAGATAAATTTAATAGTTGTTTTAAATCTTCTACATCAGAATATTCAGCTTGATAAGAGGACTCTTTATTTATTAATTCTTTAAATATTTTTGGAGAAATTTTTTCTTTAATATTGATATTATTTTTTGATTTTTTAGAAATATAAATTTCATATTTTCCTGCAATATATCCTCTTTTTTTTAATTTTTTGAATATCCAAAATGAATTTTTTTTTGGATAGATATTATTTTTTATAGCAATTCTTTTTGCCATCAATTCAAAAGAACTACAACTATCTAATGAGCAATTTATTTGCTGAGCTAGCGTTCTGGCTAATACGATTATTTGTCTGGATGCATTAAAGTTTGATGGCCCAATACTGACAGATATTTTATCAATTCTTTTTAAATTTTCTTTTGTAACAAAATTAGTAAAATCAATTATTAAATTATTACATAAATCATTATCAAATTTTTTTGTAAAAAATTTTTCAGATAAAGATCTGTTGTTTTCTCTATATGCGAAGCAAAAAGAATTATCAGTACTATGAATTGCTAAAATTAATTTATTATAATTTTTCACATAATTAAGAAATTTACCTTTATGTAGGTAATTCTACACCAGGCCTATACTTGGACCAGCTGCCGACTTCTTCTAAAAAACTTGAACAAGATTTAACATCCCAATCAGTTTTATAATTGTTGTTTAAATCCTTGATTATACTTACATGAATGTAAGGTTTTTTTGGTTTAAAATTTGGTATATCACAAATGTGCTCAACACCATGATTTTTTTCAACATCATGATATGTCATACACCTATCAACTAATTTACAGTTAATACAAATGCACATAATCAAGAAAAAAAATATTAAAAGTAATATTCTCATTGATCATACACTAATAATTAATGAAATAGAAAGAAGTATAAAAATTTATAATTGGGATTTTATTTTATCTTCTTTACCTTCTGGCTCTTGTTTGGTAGGTGGATACATAAGAGATTTAATTTTAGGGAGATTAAACTCAGTGATTGATGTGGATATTGTAGTTCCAAAAAATGCTATTAAGATTGGAAAAAAAATTGCAGATAAATTCAACGGCAAATTTATTATTCTTGATCAGGCAAGAGATGTAGTAAGAATTATTTTTAAACATATTTCAATTGATATCGCTTCTCAAACTTCTCCTTCCATAAAAATTGATTTATTAGGCCGAGATTTTTCTATCAATGCTATTGCTTTTTCTTTTGAAAAAAAACTTCTAATTGATCCATTAAATGGGATCAAAGATTTACAACTTTCTTTTTTGAGAACTAATTCAAAACAGAACTTATTAGATGATCCACTAAGAATTTTAAGATGCTTTCGTTTTGTTGCGGAATTGAATTTTAATGTTGATGAAAATTTAATAAATTTTATTAAAACTTATAAAAATCAATTAAGTTTAGTTGCGAACGAAAGAATTAATTATGAAATACAGCGAATAATTAGAGGGGAGGAAGCATCTAAGGCGATCAAATTAATAAATAAATTTCAAATCTTTGGCTATATACAGTCAGCAAAAGATCTGATAGTTATTGATTTAGAAAAAAATAATTTTGAAAAATTAAATCAATTTGAAAGGAAAAATTTTTTACCTTCATTTTTTCTTGTTCAAATTTTAGATGAAGTTTCTTTAAAAAATTTAAATTTTAGCAAATCTGAAATTTCAAAAATTAGGCTTTTAAGAAAATGGAATTTTTTATTAAAAACAAAAACGATTGATGAATTAAATGAGAGAGATAGATTTGATTTACATCTAGAATTAGAAAATATTCTTCCTTCTTTTATTCTTTTTTTGCCAGATTTATTCTATGTAGATTGGCTTAATAGATGGCGAGATAAAGATGATAAACTGTTTCATCCATCGAATTTAATTAAAGGCGAAGTTTTAAAACAATATTTGAAACTGCAGGATGGGCCTATTTTAGGAAAGGTAATCAAATATCTTTCTATGGAGCTTGCATTTAATAGATTGGATGATTTTGATGAAGCTATTTATAAAGGAAAGCAATGGATTCAACAAAATGCGCCAAAATGTGATTAAATACACATAGCTTAGTTTTTGTTTAACAGTTCAGACTTCAAATTTATTCTTTAAAAATTTATGAGCATTCGTATTTACATTGGCAATTTACCACAAGGATTTAATCCAAAAGAGTTTGATAGTATTTTAAAATCAGTTTCCGATTCAATTAGATTTAAAGCTGTTTTAGATAAAGAAACAAAAGAGTGTAGAGGATTTGGTTTCGCTACAACAAATAATGAACAAAATGCAAATTTAATAATTGAGAAGCTTAATGGTTTTGAATTTAATGGCTCTAAATTGAGAGTTGAACTTTCAGAAAAGAAAGATTCTTCCTCAAATAAGAGAAATAGTTTAGGTTCCAATAAAAATAAAAAGAGAAAAGATTTTAAGAAGATTGTTCATAGTGATGCCCCTAATCTTGAGGCTCCAGATCCTAGATGGGCTGGTGAACTTTCAAAATTAAAAGATTTATTAGCTAATCAGAAAGCACCAGCTTAATTATTTGATTCTTGAAATTAAGAAAGATATTGGGATTTCAAATGCTTTTACTGAATTTTTCACAAAAGCTCTATTATTAAATACATCATAATCTAATCTTTCAATTGAATCCAATATTCCTCTATAAAGGCGCAAAGATGTCCAAACAGGCCATCGTGCATCTGAGGATAACCATTTGATTCCATCTTCTGATTTTTTGAACCAATCCCTAGCTCGTGCTAATTGAAAATTCATGAGCATTTTCCACTGATTATTTATTACTCCTTTTAATAATTCTTCTTCAGAATAATTAAACCTCTTCATTTCATCTTGGGGTAAATAAATTCTACCTCTTTGCCTATCTTCCCCTACATCTCTTAAAATGTTAGTAAGTTGATTCGCTATTCCAAGAGCTATTGCTGCTTCTGAGGAGTCAGGCACGCTGCTCCAAGGAGCTGATGTATAGGCACTATCTATACCCATTACATTTTGAGTCATTAAACCAACCGTTCCTGCAACTCGATAACAGTAAAGCTTCAATTCAGAAAAGTTTTCATATCTAAATTTTTTAAGATCCATTCTCTGGCCATTAATCATATCTAAATAGGGATCAATTTCCTGTGGAAAATTTTCTATTGTATCGAAAAGAACAGCATCTAAGTCTGATTGTATTTTTCCTTGGAAAACATTTTTTGTATTTGCTTCCCATTCATCTAATTTGTCGGAAAGTTCTTCTGTGGTCTTAGTTGAAGCTTCAATGCTATCCATAATTTCATCAGTTCTCCTACACCAAACGTAAATCGCCCAAATCGCTTTTCTCTTTTCATATGGCAATAATAAGGTTCCTAAATAAAAAGTCTTAGCCCATTGTTGAGTTTCTGTTCGGCATATTTCATATGCTTTATTAAGTTGAGATAATGAATTTTTCAAAAAGAGTCGTAATTCTTGTGGTTTTAATTTATTTTAGATGTTTTTTGGGAAACATTATCCGATATTTTGGAATATTCTTGATTGATGGTTTCTGCGCATAATTTACCACTTAAAACGGCTCCTTCCATAGAGGCAAGATATTTTTGCATTGTATAATCACCAGCTAAGAAAAAGTTTTTAATTGGAGATCTTTGACTAGGTCTGAATTCTTGACATCCAGGGACTGCTTTATATACAGATCTAGGCGTTTTTACAACTTTATATTTTCTTAGTTGAGTTTTTTCATCTCCAATAAAATGAGTTGGGAATAACTTTTTAAGCTCTTCCATTGTTGCATCAACTATATCTTGATCACTTCTGTTAATCCATTCTTTTGCAGGAGCAAAAACTAATTCAAGCATTGATCTATTAGGATCCTCGTATTCTTTGCATGTGATACTCATATCTGCGTAAACACTGAGAAGTGGAGATCTACTAAATAATAAGTGATCAATATCAGTTAATTTTTTATCGAACCATAAATGGATATTAATTACAGGTACTCCAATTAAACCATCCAGTTTTGAGAAGGCGTTTATCCCTTTCCATTGATCAGGAATCATTAATTTAAACAAATCAACAGGCATTGCGCTTACATAGGCATCTGCTGTGATCACTTTTTTATTTTCTTCCGAATCTAAAGGAGAAATTGTAAACCCTTTTACGGTACTGTCTTCGTTAAGTTCTATTTTTCTTAACGGACTATTCATATGAACCTCACCTCCTCTACTAGTTATATAATCAACTATTGGTTGGCAAAGTCTTTCGGGTGGAGCTCCATCGAGGAACGCCATTTTTGAACCATTTTTTTCTTGCAAAAATCTATTAAGTGCTGTTAATAAAACTGTTGATGATATTTCATCAGGTCCAATAAAATTGAGAGCTTTGCTCATGGCAATAAATACTTCATCATTAACTCTCTCAGGAATATTGTGCTCTTTTAACCATTCTGTCCATGACTTTGAATCGCATTTATCAAGATATTTTTGCCCTCTCAACATTGCAGGAACTAATCCTAAGCCAAATAAAATTTTTTCATTCCATGAGAGCATATCATTGTTACTAAGAATTGCTGTTACTCCATTGGCAGGAGCAGGTATGTCCGGAAAATCAAATCTGCTGTAAGTACCAGGCTCTGAAGGTTGATTGAAAATCATTGAATGGCTTTTCCACTGCAGTCTATCTTCTATGTCTAATTCTTTGAAGAGTTGAAGCATATTTGGATAAGCACCGAAAAATATGTGTAAACCAGTTTCATACCAATCTCCATCTTCATCCTTCCAAGCTGCAACTTTACCACCAAGTACATCTCTGGCTTCTAAAACGATAGGAATGTGGCCATTATCAACAAGATATTTAGCGCAAGATAAACCTGCTAGACCCGCACCTGCAATTACAACACGCATTATAAAATTAAAAATTAAATTAACACTTACTAAGAAGCTATCCTAAAGTTAAGACATAATTGTTTTTTTTGTTGATTATTTTTCAGATTATGGAAAAAATGCTTTTAAAATCAACCACTAGGCATGTAAGAATATTTACTGCTGATGTGGTTAATAACGATTTAAAATTCCACCCTAATAAATTGACTCTCGACTTAGATCCTGATAACGAATTCATTTGGAATGAGGAGCCCTTAAAAAAAGTAAATCAAAAATTTACTGAACTTGTTGAAGAAAGAGCTGGCAAAAGTCTAGATGACTATGAACTTCGCAAAATAGGATCAGAAGTTGAAGGTTTAATAAAATATTTACTTCAAAATGGGTTACTAAGTTATAACCCAGAGTGTCGAGTCATGAATTACTCAATGGGTTTACCTAAGACAAAAGAGATATTGTGAATAGATATTCTAATAGAGGTCCAAGAAGAGGTCCTAGCAAAAATTCGTTCCCCTCAAATCCAAGAAATGGAGAAAACTATAAACAGCGGGGTAAAAGAATAGCTGCTTCTAATTCTGAACAAAAAAATAATTTCAGTACTGGAACAATTGCAGTGCTTGCAGGTGTTTTGATATTAGGGGTAGGTATTGGAAGTGCAATTACCAGTACAACAGATGGAGGACAAGGTAATATTGCTAGTCAACAACAATTAGATATGGCTGTTCCAGACCCTGAATTTTGTAGGCAATGGGGGGCAAGCGCTTTTGTGATCGATGTAGAGATGTATACCACACTAAATCCTTCAACTAGTTTTGTAACACAACCTGCACTCCAACCTGGTTGTGTTATTCGAAGGGAGAATTGGACAGTGTTGCAAAAACAAGGAGCTATAAGTAATGAGGATGTTAGAGAATGTAAACAAAGAATGAATACTTTTGCTTATATAGGGTCAATAAGAGATAAGCCTATAGTTAAATGTGTTTATCAGACTGATGTAAATGAGAATAAATTTATTATCAAGGGAGATGGACAAGCTGAAGATGGTGGGGTAGGAATCAACAAGGAAGCAATTCAATTTTAGATTTAGTTAAGTTGCCTTAATGGGCTTTCAGAACTAGCAAATTGAGGCAATATATTCTTTTTGAAAGCTTCTGATGCTCTTGAAGTATATCTTGATGGATTTGTAATTAATTTAAGCTCTCTTTTTACCTCTAAATCAGCTAAGAAGGCTTTGTGAATTGAACCACCTGCTAATTCTCTTTCAATAGAAACAACAGGTAAAAAAGAAGCCCCAAGCCCAGATTGAACTGCGTTTTTGATTGCCTCAAGAGAATTCAACTCCATTTCAATTTTTAATCTTTGAATGTCAAGACCAGAATTCTTTAAAAGTTTATCAACAACTTTTCTTGTTGTTGATTGAGAATCTAATGTAACAAAATTAAGTTTGTATAAATCTTCTTTCATGAGTTCTTTCTTATTTGCAAGTGGATGTTTTGTCGGTAATACAAGAGCTAGTTCATCTGTTGCATAAGGAATTACTTGTAACAAGTTTTCTAAATCGCTTGGTAATTGACCTCCAATAATAGCCAAATCAATTTGACCATTCGCAACACTCCAACCTGTTCTTCTAGTGCTATGAACCTGTAGTTGTACAGATACATCAGGATATTTTTGACGAAAAAGCCCTATCATCCTTGGCATTAAGTAGGTACCTGTAGTTTGACTAGCTCCAATTATGAGTGTTCCACCTTTTAAACTATTTAAGTCTTCAATAGCTTTGCAAGCCTCATCACATTGATTAAGTATTCTTTCGCAATATTCTAGTAATAACCTACCTCCTTCAGTTAGAAGTGCTTTTCTACCACCTCTATCAAAAATTGTTATTTCAAGTTGTTTTTCTAAATTTTGGATTTGTAAACTTACGGCAGGTTGAGTCACATATAGTAAATCTGCAGCCTTCTTAAAACTTCCTTGAGCTGCTATAGCTTTTAAGATTCTTAATTGGTCAAGAGTAAATGGTAATTCGGGCATTATATTTATGCCTACTATTTAATAATTATTATAATACCTAAGGGCATTATCATTTAATGATAAATAACTTGTATTTTGAAATTATATGGAGACTCACAAAACTTCTTTAGTAATTTTGTTATTAATATTGATTTTCGCAGTAATTCATAGTGGAGGTGCTGCTTTAAGAAGCAAAGCAGAAAATGTAATGGGTCCAAGATTATGGAGGTTATGTTTTGTTTCACTAAGTTTGCCATCTGCAGTGATACTAATAGGTTATTTTTTAGCGCATAGATACGATGGAATTAGATTATGGAACCTACAAGGTGATAATTATATATTTTTGTTGGTTTGGATCTTAACTGCTATTAGTTTCTTATTTCTTTATCCTGCAACGTACAATTTATTGGAAATTCCTTCAGTTCTAAAACCACAAGTAAGGATATATAGTACTGGGATAATGAGAATTACAAGACATCCCCAAGCAATTGGGCAAATTATTTGGTGTCTAGCTCATACGTTATGGATTGGAACATCCTTTACATTTATAACGTCCTTAGGGCTAATTGCTCATCATCTATTTGCTATTTGGCACGGTGACAAGAGATTAGAAATTAAATTTGGCGAAGAATTTTATAAATTCAAAGATAGTACTTCAATAATTCCATTCGCTGCAATATTTGATGGAAGACAGCAAATTAAGGTTAAAGAATTTATTAAATTGTCTCAACTTGGAATATTAATAGCCATTGCAGTAATCTGGTGGTCTCATAAATATATAAATATTGCTGTTACAACATTTAATTCGTCCTTTATATCAAAAATTTTCAATTAGCAGTCTAATATTAGTGTATAAATATCGATAAAAATGCCTCAAGCTTCAGAAATTGCCTGGTTAATTCCTGTCTTTCCACTCATTGGAGCAGTACTTGCTGGCTTGGGCTTAATATGTGCGAATAAAAAAATTAATAATTCTAGAGAAATTATTTCTATTAGTCTTTTGTCATTAGTTGGCGTTTCTGCAGTTATCAGTTATAAAACATTAATTGAACAAATAAATGGGTACCAAACAGTAGAAAAATTATTTGTTTGGGCAAGTGCAGGAGATTTCACAATACCGATGGGATTTGTGCTCGACCCATTGGGCAGTGTAATGCTTGCATTAGTGAGTACTATTACTTTATTAGTAATGATTTACTCGCATGGATATATGACTCATGATAGAGGTTATGTAAGATTTTTTACATATTTAGCTCTCTTCAGCAGTTCGATGATGGGTTTAATTATTAGTCCAAATTTATTAGAAATATATGTTTTTTGGGAATTAGTTGGGATGTGTTCGTACTTATTAGTTGGTTTTTGGTACGACAGAGATGGGGCCGCTAATGCTGCACAAAAAGCTTTTGTAGTAAATAGAGTTGGAGATTTTGGATTGTTACTTGGGATTTTGGGTCTATTTTGGGCTACAAAAAGTTTTGATTTTAATGAGATTGCTTTAGGGGTATCACAGTCAGTTTCTGATAATTCGTTGCCAGTCTGGGCTGCATTATTACTTTGTTTTTTAGTTTTTTTGGGACCTATGGCAAAATCTGCTCAATTTCCTCTTCATGTATGGCTTCCAGACGCTATGGAGGGACCTACCCCTATTTCGGCTCTAATTCATGCAGCAACAATGGTTGCTGCTGGAATATTCTTAGTAGCAAGGCTCCAACCTCTTTACTCATTATTCCCCTCAATTCAATTCATTATTGCTTTAGTTGGAACTATTACATGCTTTTTAGGAGCATCTATTGCTTTAACCCAGATGGATCTCAAAAAGGGTTTGGCATATAGTACTGTTTCTCAGCTCGGATATATGATGCTTGCAATGGGTTGTGGTGCTCCAGTAGCAGGAATTTTTCACTTAATAACTCATGCTTGTTTCAAAGCAATGTTGTTTTTGGGTTCTGGCTCAGTAATTCATGCAATGGAAGAAGTAGTTGGTCACCAACCTGTACTTGCACAAGATATGAGGTTAATGGGTGGTTTAAGAAAAAAAATGCCTTTTACCTCTTCAACTTTTTTAATAGGTTGCGTAGCAATAAGTGGTATTCCTCCCTTGGCCGGTTTTTGGAGTAAAGATGAGATATTGGGCAATGCCTTTATCTCATTTCCAGCTTTTTGGTTTGTTGGATTTTTAACAGCTGGAATGACCGCCTTTTATATGTTTAGACTTTATTTTTTAACGTTTGAAGGAGATTTTAAAGGGGAAGATAAGGAATTACAAAAAGAGCTTTTATTAGCTTCTAAAATTAATTTAGAAGATGAAGAACATGAACAAGAATATGGCTCAATCCATGAGTCTCCTTGGTCTATGACATTTCCGCTGGTTTTCTTATCAGTTCCTTCAGTAATAATTGGTTTTATGGGATTTCCTTGGGATAGTAAATTTGCAAATTTATTAGATCCAGAAGAAGCATTAATTGCAATAGAGTCCTTTAGTTTAAAGGAATTTTTACCTTTAGCTATTGCATCCGTTTTTATTGCCTCACTAGGTATAACTATTGCTTATCAAGCTTATTTTGCTAAGAAAATTAACTTATCAAAATTATTTGCACAAAGATTTCCATCTGTAAATAAGTTTTTATCAAATAAGTGGTATCTAGATGATATTAATGAAAAAGTTTTTGTTAAAGGTAGCAGAAAACTCGCAAAAGAAGTTTTGGAAGTTGATTCCAAAGTTGTTGATGGAGTAGTTAATCTTACTGGACTTGTAACATTGGGAAGTGGAGAGGGCTTGAAGTATTTTGAAACGGGTAGAGCCCAATTTTATGCTCTAATAGTTTTTGGAGGAGTCATTTTATTGGTAGCAATATTTGGTTTCCAATCACCACAAGTAACTTAATAACAAATGTGTGTCTTCACTGTCCAGAGGATGAAAAAATCTAGATAATTTCTAGACTCTGTTTAAAGTCAATTTCTTATTCATTTGAGCAGCTATTTATTTACACATTTTGCAGTACATACAATAGGAAAGTTAGGTGGAGGTTTATCCGATTTTCCTTGGTTATCAGTATCTATTCTCTTCCCAATTGGGAGTGCATTTTTGATACCTTTTTTCCCGGATAAAGGAGAGGGTAAAGAAGTAAGATGGTTTGCTTTAAGTGTCGCTTTAATTACGTTTCTGGTAACTGTAGGGTCGTATATAAATGGTTTTGATATCAATAATGAAAATGTTCAACTAAAAGAAAGTATAAATTGGCTTCCAAAACTCGGACTCACTTGGTCAGTCGGTGCTGATGGAATTTCAATGCCTCTTATATTATTAACTAGTTTTATAACAGCTCTAGCTGTCTTAGCTGCATGGCCAGTAAAGTTTAAACCAAAATTATTTTTCTTTTTAATTCTTATCATGGATGGAGGGCAAATAGCTGTTTTTGCCGTTCAAGATATGCTCCTATTCTTTTTAAGTTGGGAATTGGAACTTTTGCCGGTATATTTACTGTTAGCTATATGGGGAGGAAAAAATAGACAATATGCAGCAACAAAATTCATTATCTACACAGCTGGAAGTTCCATATTTATCCTTTTAGCTGCATTGGCCATGGGTTTTTATGGCACTGAAGTTCCAAATTTTGAGTTTTCTCATTTAGCTAATCAAGATTTTGGCCAAAACTTTCAAATACTTTGTTATGTAGGTTTATTAATTGCATTTGGTGTTAAACTCCCCGTTGTGCCTCTGCATACTTGGCTGCCTGATGCTCACGGAGAGGCTACAGCACCTGTTCATATGTTATTAGCAGGTATTTTGTTGAAGATGGGCGGATATGCTCTTTTAAGATTTAATGCGCAATTATTACCTGTTGCACATGCTCAATTCGCTCCACTATTAATAGTTCTTGGAGTGGTCAATATAATTTACGCTGCATTAACTTCGTTTGCACAAAGAAATCTTAAAAGAAAAATTGCATATAGTTCAATTAGTCATATGGGTTTTGTCTTAATTGGAATAGGCAGTTTTAGTACTCTTGGGACAAGCGGAGCGATGTTACAAATGGTTAGTCATGGATTAATTGGAGCAAGTTTATTTTTTCTTGTTGGAGCAACTTATGACAGAACAAAGACTCTTAAACTAGATGAAATGGGTGGAGTGGGACAAAAAATGCGTATTATGTTCGCATTATGGACTGCCTGTTCTCTTGCTTCACTTGCTTTGCCAGGTATGAGTGGATTTGTTTCTGAATTAATGGTATTTACTGGATTTGTTACTGATGAAGTTTATACTTTGCCTTTTAGAGTTGTTATGGCATCTTTGGCAGCAATAGGAGTAATACTTACCCCAATTTATTTGCTCTCAATGCTGCGTGAGATTTTCTTTGGTAAGGAAAATCCAAAGTTAACTGAAGATAGGAATTTAATTGATGCTGAGCCAAGAGAGGTTTACATTATAGCTTGTTTACTTTTACCAATAATCGGGATAGGTTTATATCCAAGATTAGTTACAGAAAGTTATTTGTCTACAATAAATAACTTGGTTAATAGAGATTTAAATGCAGTAAAAAGTATTCCTAAAACAAATATTTTTGCTGGAAATAAAACAAATAAAATATTAAAAGCACCAACTATATAATTTTTTAAATATTTTTGGCATTAAAATTGATATAAAGATATCTTTAAAAAAGATTTAACTTATTTAAAGTAACTAATTCTAAATCTATTGATGGGTCGCAGCTAGGACCCAGATTGCTAATAAAATTTCTTCAAGATGCAGCTGGGAGAGGTGATCTTGATCCGTGGGATATTGATGTTATAAGTGTTATCGATAGTTTTTTAGAGCAGTTTAGTCATAATTTACAATATTCATCTAGTGAACAAATTTCATATCAAAAAGACTTATCTGAGACAAGTGAAGCATTTTTTGCTGCCTCTGTATTAGTTAATTTAAAAGCTCAAGTTTTAGAATCTGATGTATTTAAAGAAGAAACATTAGGTTTTGAAGAAGAAATTGGGATAGATAATGAAGAATGGAATAATCAAGGATTTGACTTGCCAAAATATCCTGAAAAATATCTAAGAAGAAGATCTGTAGCTCAACCGGTTATTAAACGGACATCAACATTAGGAGAACTTGTTAGTCAATTAGAATCAATTGCAGAAATAATTGAAACACAAGATCTTTTGCTTATGAAAAGGAAAAGAAGTAAAAAATATTCTGATAAGATTTTGATCTCTAAAGTTCAATCATTAGCACATCGTGAAAAACTTCCTGAAACAACAAAAGCGCTAGGCAACTTTCTTGACGGATGGGAAAAAGCACTACAATGGACGGATTTCGAATATTTAGTTAATAAATGGCAGACAGTAGTAAAAAGTGATTTAGATAAAGACAGGCTTGGGGTGTTTTGGGCTTTATTATTTTTATCATCAGAAAATAAAATTGAGATAAAACAACAATATTCTTTATATGGCCCAATACAAATAAAAAGGATTATTCCAGATGGAGGATTAGCTCAGTTACCTATTGAAAACCTTGATGTTTCAGAAACTTCTTCAACTGCTGCTTAGTGGTAAAAGAGTAATAAAGTATAATCGTTAAAAAGAGGTATATCGAGCTGATGAAGGCAATGATACTTGCAGCAGGTAAAGGAACACGCGTTCAGCCAATAACGCATATCATTCCTAAACCAATGATTCCTATCTTACAAAAACCTGTGATGGAATTCCTCTTGGAACTTTTAAAAGAGCACGGTTTTAAAGAAATAATGGTTAACGTTTCTCATCTTGCTGAGGAGATTGAAAACTATTTTAGGGATGGCCAAAGATTTGGTGTTGAGATAGCTTACAGCTTTGAAGGAAGAATTGAAGATGGAGAAATGATTGGTGATGCTTTAGGTTCAGCCGGAGGATTAAAAAAAATTCAAGATTTTCAACACTTTTTTGACGAAACTTTCGTTGTATTGTGCGGTGATGCCTTAGTTGATTTGGATTTGACTGAAGCTGTTAAAAATCATAAACAAAAAGGAGCAATAGCAAGTCTAATAACAAAGAAGGTAACAAGAGAACAGGTATCGAGTTATGGAGTTGTAGTTTCTGATGAAAATGGGCGAATCAAAGCTTTTCAAGAAAAACCAGATTTAGATGATGCTTTGAGTGATTCAATTAATACTGGTATTTATCTTTTTGAGCCGGAGATTTTTGACTATATACCTTCAGGAGATAAATTTGACATTGGAGCTGATCTATTCCCTAAACTTGTTGAAATGGATTTGCCATTTTTTGCGTTACCGATGGATTTTGAGTGGGTAGATATTGGAAAAGTTCCTGATTACTGGAGTGCGATTAGAAATGTTTTATTAGGTAAAGTAAGGCAAGTAGAAATTCCTGGGAAAGAAATTAAGCCTGGAGTCTTTACAGGTCTTAATGTTGCTGCAAATTGGGATAGAGTTGATATAAAAGGACCCGTTTATATTGGAGGTATGACAAGAATAGAGGATGGCGCGACTATTATTGGTCCCTCTATGATTGGTCCTAGTTGTTGCATTTGTGAGGGTGCAACCATAGATAATTCTATAATCTTTGATTATTCAAAAATTGGTAAAGGAGTGCAACTTGTCGATAAATTAGTATTTGGTAGATATTGTGTTGGTAAAAATGGAGACCATTTTGATTTAAAAGATGCATCTTTGGACTGGTTAATAACAGACTCAAGAAGATTAGATTTAACTGAGCCATCTCCTCAGCAAAAAGCTATGGCAGAATTACTAGGGACTGATTTGATTAATATTCCAGATTGAGTCCAGCTTTTTCAAGTATTTCTGGGATAAGATGTTCTGATTTGACTGCCATAATGTGTATTCCATCAGCGATATTAATAAAATCTTTGGCTTGTTCTGAAGCAATTAATATTCCTTCTTGAAGAGGATATTTTGCTTCTTTCAGACGATTTAAAACATTTTCAGGAATATTTGCTCCAGGTACAAATTTATTTATAAAAAGAGCATTTTTATATGATTTCAAAAGAAATACTCCTGCAATAACTGGTATCTCAAGTGGATTGCTTATTTCTTTGCAAAAATCTATTAAAAATTTTCTATCCATTATTATTTGAGTTTGTAAGAAATTTGCTCCAGCCTCTTTTTTTTTTCTGGTTCTACTTTTTAAACTTCTTTGATTTCGACAACTTGGATCTACTGCGGCACCTGAAAAAATATTAGTTCTATTGTCTGGAAGTTGCTCAAAAGTAGGATCAATTCCTTGGTTGAATGCTTGAATTTGTTTTAATAATCGTACTGCCTCAAATTCATGTACTGCTTTTGTTTCTTTTTGATCTCCAGCTTTTACAGAATCTCCTGTAAGGCATAGTATATTTTTAATACCTAAGGCATTTGCTCCAAGAATGTCTGATTGTAAAGCAATTTTATTACGATCTCTGCATGAGATTTGCATTATTGGTTCTATTCCATTTTCCAGTAATAGTTTGGACATTGCCAAACTACACATTCTCATTATTGCTCTACTGCCGTCTGTAATATTAACAGCATGCACCTTATTTTTCAGAAGTTGTGCTATTTTAAGAGATCTTATGGGGTCACCCCCCCTTGGCGGCATTAATTCTGCTGTAATTACTTTCGAATTTTTTTCTAAAGTTTGCTGAAGTTTTGATTTCAATTGCTTTTTTCCCTTACTTGGTTAAGAAGTTTACTGATACTGCTAAACTCAATTAATATATAAAAGGAACTGTTTAAATGCAAATGGTTGAAGAAGGAGTTAACGACATTGATATGATGGGCCTCTCATCTAGAGAGATGGAAATCATAGATTTAGTTGCTGATGGGCTTACAAATCAAGAAATTGCTGTAAAGCTTACTATAAGTAAAAGAACTGTTGATAATCATGTAAGTAATATGTTCACTAAAACAGGTTCAAAAAATAGAGTAGCGCTGTTGAATTGGGCAATGGATCATGGGAAAATCTGCAGAGATGGATTTAATTGCTGTTCTCTACCTGATTCAGAGCAAGATTTATGACACTTTCTTTATCAATAGTCTCCGTAAAATTCATTAAACAACAATGCGATGAATTTAATTCAAAAAGTTCTGCATAATCTAAGCATGCCTCTTTATCAGAGTTGACAAATCTTAATAACCCTTCTCTGTCATAAAGGCCGTACATAATTAAAAATAAATTAAATTAATATTTAAAATATAAAAAGAATATAAAGAGAACGAGAGTTTTTATCTAACTTTTTTTTAAATCGTTGTTTTCCCATTTTGAGAAGGGATGTTTTATTAAATTGAGATTGGTATATATTTTTAGACCTGTAATTTCTTTTGATATAAAAGTGGGAAGAATAATTTTTTCTTTTTCTTCCGTAAGTTCAATTTCTGCAATTTCCAAAGGAAAATTTTTGTCTTTAAAGCAATCTATAATCCAATCTTTTTGATTAACTTCTAAAAAAAATCTTTCTTTTTTAATTGTATTTGTAAGAGTTGCCATGATTTTTTCACCTTCACTATTTGGTATTGAGTATTCATATTCGTAATTAGTAAAGTTTTTAATATGTTTTTTAAGAGCAATTTTAAAGTTTTTGCCGTTAAATCTAATTCTGATTATCCAATCTTCTAAATCATAAGAAAGATAACCCTGCTCTATAAAAGTTTTATGAGTAATAAATTTCTTCCATTGATCATTTTTTATAAGAAATCGCCTTTCAATTTCTAATGCCATCTAATTATTTTGATTATTTTTTAATGATAAATCTCCTTTCCAATCAAGCTTTTTTATTAATGTAATATAGTATGAAATACTTTTATTAAATTTAATCATTTTACAGGGCTTGGTTACTTTATTTATTTCACAATAATCATTTTCTTTTATAGTCATACACTTTGACCCATCTTTCCATAGTTTTATTTTTCTTTTATTCTTTTGAACAACTCTAATAATTACTTTACTTGTATCAGGAATAATAATTGGTCGGCTTGCTAAGCTCATAGGACATATTGGATTTATTAAAAAGGCATTTATTGATGGGTGCACTATTGGACCTCCTGCTGCCATAGAGTAAGCGGTGGAACCAGTTGAGGAAGAAACAATTAGACCATCCCCTTTATATTCGTTTACTTTTTCATTATCTATTTCAATTTGTATTTGATTGGTAGGAGAAATATCTTCTTCAACCGATTTAAAATAAAAATCATTTAAAGCATCATAGCTTTTAAGTATTTTTCTTTCTCTATTCTTTTCATTACAATAAACATCACAATGTAACCTGTTTCTATAATCAATTATGAATTCTTCTCTTTCTAAAATTTTGATAAATGATAGATCAAATAAAAAATCTTTTTCTTGAGTCAGGAATCCTAAATTGCCACCAATATTAAAACAAAGTAAAGGAATATCATAATTAACTAAAGCATTAGCAGATTTAAGAACAGTGCCATCACCGCCAAGAACAATTACTAATTCTGGTAATTCAGTAGGATTGGATAAGTAACTCTCTAGTTGATTGTTATCAAAATCACTCTCTAAGCTTTTTGACTCAATATTTCTATCTTGGAGAGCCTTTTCACAAAATATAGATGCTTTTTTAGCAACAGAGCTATTAGAACGATAAATAGTAAGCACAAATGAAAGTTTCACTTGTTGCTTCTTACCACTTTAATAAATTAAAACTTTCCATATCTACAGTGACTCTATTTCTATAAAGAGATAATAATATAGCTAAACCTACAGCTGCTTCAGCTGCTGCAACTGTAATAACAAAAATTGTAAAAACCTGTCCTTGAATTAGGTTATTATCTATATAAGAGGAGAAGGACATCAGATTAATATTTACCGCATTCAGCATTAATTCTATGCTCATTAGGACTCTTACTGCATTTCTACTATTTAATAATCCCCATATTCCAATACAGAATAATATTGAGGAAACTATTAAAAAGGCTTGAAGTGGTATGGATTCTAAATTCATACTAATTTTTTTTTATTAGTAATGGTTCGTTTGATTTCTCAATCAGCTCTTGGTCTACCGGTAAACCTGTTGAAATGTCTTCATTCATAACATCTCTTCTAGCTAAAACTATAGCTCCAATCATTGCCATTAAAAGTAATACAGAGGCCACTTCAAATGGGAGTAAATAGTCACTAAATAAGTGTTCGCCAATTCTTATTGTAGATTCCTCGCCTACAGAAGCATTAGGATCAGATAAACCCCAAACATTAGAGAGGTCAACTCTAATTAATAGACTTAGAAGAGTTAAACAAATAGATGTTGAGATAATTTTCCTCGATTTAATATTATCAATAGGTTTTAAGTCTTCTTTTTTGTTAACTAGCATTATTGCAAAAATTATTAGAACGTTAACAGCTCCTACATAAACTAAAACTTGAGCTGCTGCAACAAAACTTGCGTTTAAAAGCAAATATAAGCCTGCAACACTCATGAAGACTCCACCAAGCAAGAATGCAGAGTATACAATGCTATCTAGAAGAATAACGCCTAATGCTCCTACTATTACAACGAGAGATAATACTGAAAAACAAATTATTTGGGTGGTGACTGCAATAGACATGTATTATTTATGATTATTTGTTAGGTTTGACAGAGGAATCATCAATATTATTTACTTCTGATTTCATCCAATCATAAACTTCTTCTGGTAGTTTACCAACTCGAACATCAGAAGGAGAAACTTCATGAGGATCCATAACTCCTTTAGGCAAATATGCTAATTCTCTAAGAGGTTTTACAGATGGATCAGTAGTAACGTTTGTGGGAAGTCTACCTAAGGCTATGTTATCAAAATTTAAATTATGTCTATCGAATGTAGCTAATTCATATTCTTCAGTCATGGATAAGCAATTTGTTGGACAATATTCAACGCAATTCCCGCAAAAAATACAGACTCCAAAGTCTATAGAATAATTTCTAAGTTCCTTTTTTTTTGTTTCTTTATTCATAACCCAATCAACTACTGGGAGATTTATCGGACAAACGCGTACGCATACTTCGCACGCTATGCATTTATCAAATTCATAGTGGATTCTTCCTCTATACCTTTCGGAAGGAATTAATTTCTCATAAGGGTATTGAACAGTAACTGGTCTTCTTCGGAGATGATCAAAAGTTACAGAAAATCCATCATATAAATATTTACCAGCGCTAAAAGCTTCTTTAATGTAGCTATTTACTTTTTGAAGAAAATCTTTCATTTTGAAGAATTTACTTATTAGTTTTATTCTAATAGATTAATTTGGTGTTCAAGTAAATGTACGTAAAACATTATCCACCAAAAAATTGAGGGAAAGTTAACTTTAGTCCTGCTGTTACTAGAAGATTAGCAAGAGATATGGGCAAAAGGAATTTCCATCCTAAATCCAAAAGTTGATCTATTCTTACTCTTGGTGTTGTCCAACGCAATAATATTGCAATAAACACTAAGAAGTATGCTTTAAGAACAGTCATTATGATTCCTATCGAAGCTGTGAAAACTTGGATTACAGAAGAATTAATTGGAAGATTTAAAACTTTAGCAATTGTCTCAACAGGAATAGGGAAGCCCCATCCCCCTAAATAAAGAATGGATACTAATAATGCGGATAGAATTAAATTTATATAGCTTCCTAAATAAAATAAAGCAAATTTCATACCAGCATATTCAGTTTGATAACCTGCTACTAATTCTTCCTCAGCTTCTGGTAAGTCAAACGGTAACCTTTCACATTCAGCCAGAGCACAGATCCAAAAAATTATGAATCCAATAGGTTGTCGCCAAATATTCCAACTTAATATTCCAGCCCCGCTTTGTTGATTGACTATATCAATAGTGCTGAGAGAATTTGTCATCAAAACAATTGCTAATACAGACAAAGCAAGTGGTATTTCATAGCTTATAGATTGAGCGGCAGCTCTTAATCCACCCAAAAGTGAATATTTGTTATTGGAGGCGTATCCGCTCATAAGAAGACCGATAGGTTGAATGCTACTTAAAGCTATCCAAAGAAAAATTCCAATACCAACATTACTTATAAGTAAGTTTTGGCCAAAAGGAACAATTAACCAAGATAGAATAACGGGGACTAACACCAATATTGGTCCTGCAGTAAATAGAACTGAATCTGCTTTTGCAGGAATAATATCTTCTTTAACAAGTAATTTGAGACCGTCTGCAATTGGTTGAAGTATTCCTAAAGCTCCGGCATATTCTGGCCCAATTCTTTGTTGAGCAGCTGCAGATATTTTTCTTTCTAACCAAACAGTGACTAATACGCCAACTACTGCTGATACTAAAACTAATAAAATTGGTAAAGGAAGCCAAATTATATGAGCTAGTTCATTTGAGACGCCAAAACCACTTAAGATTTCATTAAAACTGTATTCGAGATCTAATCCGGAGTTCAAAATTTTATTGATATATAGTATATAGATTAACTCCTCAATAAGAATATGTGTGTTTTTTATGAAAAGCCGAAAATATTATTTTCGGTTTTCTAAATTAATCCAATCTCTTTGAGCTGAACCGGTATAAATTTGAGATGGTCTAAAGATTCTGTTAGCTCCTAATTGTTCCCTCCAGTGAGCTAACCAACCTGCGACTCTTGATATTGCAAAAATAGGAGTGAACAAATCACGAGGAATACCAAGTTTTCTGTAAACAAGACCAGAATAGAAATCAACATTGGGGAAAATACCTTTTCCTCCTAATCTTGGGATTGCCTCTAACTCTAATTTTTTAGCAACTTCATACATTTCATCTTTTCCAAATCTAATAAAAAGCTCCTCTGCTAATTTCTGAAGAATAATTGCTCGAGGGTCTTTAACTTTGTACTCTCTATGACCGAAACCCATAATTTTACTTTTTTTTTGAATTGCATCCTCCAGAAAAGAAGCAGCTTTTTGAGGAGTTTTAATATCTTCCAACATGGCAATTACATCTTCATTTGCTCCTCCATGGAGAGGACCCGCTAATGTCCCTACTGCTGAGGCAATTACCGCGTATGGGTCTGTAAGAGTGCTAGCAGTAACTCTCGCACTAAATGTACTTGCGTTTAAGCTGTGTTCTGCATGAAGAATTAAGCATCTATCAAAAACTTTTGCAGCTATTGGATCTTGTTCTTTCTCAGTTAACATGTATAAAAAATTTGATGAGTAAGATAAGTCATCCCTTGGTTGGATTGGATCTTGACCTTTTCTTATAAGTTGAAATGCGGCAATCATCGTTGGAATTTTAGCTATGAGTCTTATCACTGCGTTATAAATATATTTTGGATCATCTATAGCTCTTCTTGAGTAGAAGAGACCAAGAGAGGCAGCACTAGATTGAAGGGCATCCATGGGATGCCCAGTAGCAGGAAAGCATTTCATCATATCCCTTACTCTGAAACTTAATCTCCTGTGCATCTGCACTTCTTGCTCAAAGTTCCTTAGTTCTGTTGCCGAAGGTAATTCTCCCCAAATTAATAAATAAGCAGTTTCTAAGAAACTACTTTTTTGTGCTAGTTCTTCAATTGAGTAACCTCTATATAATAATTTCCCTTTTTGACCGTCAATATCACATATTGATGAATTAGTTACTGGGACACCTTCTAATCCTGGTTTTAATATTAGTTTGTTCGTGTCCAAAGTTTTGAGCGATATAGATTCTTTATAGACACAAGATAGTCAAATAATTTTTAGTTAACCATAAGATATCAATCAAATTTAATTATTAAAATATTTTTAAATTAGTTTCTGCATAATAAGAAGGAGTTATTTCTGGAATAGATTCTTTTATTATTGCTTTAAATTTTACAATTGATACATTAATTACATTTTTAAAAAAGTAATTAATGTTTTCTAAATAAGAGATATTTTCAGGTTGAATCGAATAAGGATTTTTGAGATTTATTTTTTTATTTAAAAAATATTTAAGATGACTATCACCTTTTAAATGAAAAAATTCTTTTGAAATTAAATCTATATCTGCTTCACTTACCAAACTGTTACTGATAAAGTTTAGATTATCAGATTGAATTGAAAAAATCTTTTTATAATAAAATTTTTTTATAATATTTTCCTCTTTTTCAAGTATATCTTTTGAGTAAATTGTATAAATATTATTGTTATTTTCTAAACTATTTTTATTAAAATTTTTTAATAATTTTATTTTCTCAATAGATAAATCATTTTTATCAAATATTATCAACCAATTGTTTTCAGAAATTAAGAATAGTATGTTTTGGTTTAATTTTTCTTTTAATTCTTCAAAAATATCTTTTTCAAACCTACTTATTTTGATATGTTCAAGGTATTTATTAAAATAAAGTGGTTCATTGTAAGTCAATATTTGATAGTCTTTTGTATCTAATATTTCCTCTTTATCTATTTTTTGATAAGACATAATATCTAAACTTTTATTATTATTTACTAAATACGATTTTAGTATAATTTGTTTATTTTTTAATTTAAATATAGTTACTAAAAAGTCATTTTTTGTTAGTTTATAATTTTCGTTACTTAAAAGCTCATTTGCTTTAGAATTTTTTGTTAATAGGATATTGTGTTCATTTTTAAAATTATTTAATACTTTCTTCAATGAGATATATTTTTCCCTACTACCTTTATCAAGATTACTTGATTGTAAGGCATCAAGTATTAAAGTTTTGTTAGAGGAAGTAATAATATAATTATCATTAGTTCGATAAATATATTTTAGATAATTTAATTTATTTTCTCTAAATATTTTAATTAATTTATCTGGCTCATCAATTGTGTTGCTAAGATTTAAAACATCATCTATATCTTTTTTTTCCTTAATTTTGAATATTATTAAAACATCATCTATATCTTTTTCTTTATTATCATAGGTACTAATTGTAAGTTCATCATCATAAATATTTTCTAATTTACTTGTACCTAAATCTATACCTAAGTAAGCTAATGTACTATTTTTTATTAAAGCAAGCTGAGCTTGTTCATTTTTCTCATAGTTTTTTCTTATATCATCAATGATTTTTGAACCTTTATCATTTGAAATAAAGAATGCTTTATTATCTTTCGGTAAGTAATTTAAAATCTTTAATTCTGAAATATTATCTTGTTTTTCTTTATTAAAACCATAAGAGATTCCCTCGAATCCAAGAATAAAGCATAAAGAGAATATTGTTATTACGGTTAATAATTTAATATTCATTTTTATTTTTATTTTTAACAAGAAATATATTCTTGCAACCATATTTATTAAATTGTTAATAACAAATAGCTAATTTGAACAATTGAGAAATTATCCAAAAATTATAAATGCTTTTGATCTTAATGAATGGTTTAATTCTAAAGATGAAAATCCTATTATTATTGATGTTAGAGAGGATTCAGAACTCGAAATTGCTTGTTTTCCGAAGGAATTTTTACATTTACCATTAAGTAAAGTTTCGGTCGATTACGTAAAAACAAAAATTAGTGATGCAAAAGATAAAAAGTTTGTTGTTCTTTGTCATGCCGGAATCAGAAGTTATAATTTTGGACAATGGTCATTAGATAACGATCTCGTAAACGAGATTTGGAATCTTGAAGAAGGTATTGATGGATGGAGTAAGTATATTGATCAAACAATCCCTAGATATTAATTATTCAATATCCAAAGATGATGCGACAGTATTAACATCCTTATCTCCTCTCCCAGAACAATTAATTACTATTTCTGTATCTTTATCTAAGGTAGGACATAATTTTTCTAACCAAGCAAAGGCATGAGCTGTTTCGAGTGCAGGGATAATTCCTTCTAGTTCACTCACTAGTTTCAAAGCATCTAAAGCTTCTGCATCAGTAACAGATCCATATTCTGCTCTTCCTATATCTTTTAAATAACTATGTTCAGGACCTACACCAGGATAATCAAGACCTGCGCTTATAGAATGTGCTTCTTGTACTTGACCATCCTTATCTTGTAAAAGAAGACTCATTGATCCATGTAAAATTCCTACGGATCCTTTAGTAATAGTAGCGGCATGTTTTTCAGTATTGACACCGCTTCCTGCCGCTTCAACTCCAATTAGCCGAACTGAATTTTCTTTTACGAAAGGATGAAAAAGACCCATTGCATTTGACCCTCCACCTACACAAGCAAGCAAAATATCCGGTAACGATCCAAATGACTCTAGACATTGTTTTTTAGCTTCTTCTCCTATAACTGCATGAAAATCTCTAACAATCATTGGGAATGGGTGTGGTCCGGCAACTGATCCCAAAATATAATGTGTTGTTTCTACATTGGATACCCAATCCCTTATGGCTTCACTAGTTGCATCTTTAAGAGTTGCAGTACCTGAAGTGACAACTTTAACTTCTGCGCCTAAGAGTTTCATTCTAAAGACGTTTAATGATTGTCTTTTTATATCTTCTGCCCCCATGTAGATAATGCATTTCAACCCAAATCTCGCACATACAGTAGCAGTAGCAACTCCGTGTTGCCCAGCACCTGTTTCTGCAATTATTCTTTGTTTACCCATTCTTATCGCTAATAAAGCTTGCCCTAATGCATTATTGATTTTGTGAGCACCAGTATGATTTAGGTCTTCTCTTTTGAGCCATATCCTGCTAGTAGATGTGTTTGTCTGGTAATGTTCAGTAAGTCTTTTAGCCTCATATAGTGGAGTTTCTCTTCCTACATAAGTTTTCAGCAAATGATTTAATTCATTAACAAATTGTTTATCCTGCCATGCCTCAGAAGCTGCTTCTTCCAGTTCAAAAAGAGCTGGCATTAGTGTTTCAGGGACATATTGACCTCCATATTTTCCAAATCTTCCTTCTTTTGAAGGCTGATTTAAATCATCATTATTATTTTGATCCTGACGAGAAATTGTACTTACCAATTTTTTATAGTATAAGTATGAACTAACTATAGATTAAATAAAAAATAATGGGAAAAAAAAATTGGATTGAATTTGATAATCAGGAAAATATTTATAAAGAAAAACCCAAAGAAGAGAATTTTAAAAAAATATCAAAACTAAATATCTCAAAACAAAAAAAAGGTAAAAAAGGAAAAACTATTACTTTAATAAAAGGTTTAGGTACTAAAAATGAAACAGAAGTTAAGGAATTACTAAAAAAAATGAAAGTGTTTTGTGGTACTGGAGGAACTTTAATAGGTGAAGATATTCAATTACAAGGAGATATGGTAAATAAATCAATTGAGTTTCTTCGCAAAGAAGGATTTCAAAATTTATGAGTCAAGAGTTAAAATAGATTTCTACTTTTAGAAACATAAAAAGATGACGGAACTAAATCAGAAAAATTCAGAAAAAAATATAAAATGGCACAATTTAACTATTGATAGAAATAAGTTAGAAAAAATGAGAGGACATAAAGGAATGGTAATTTGGTTTACAGGTTTATCAGGTTCTGGGAAAAGTACCTTAGCCAATGCTGTAAATGAGGTTTTACATTTGGATGGGTTATCAACTTATGTACTAGACGGAGATAATATTAGACATGGTTTATGCAAGGATCTTGGATTTTCTGATGAAGACAGAGAAGAAAATATAAGAAGAATTGGTGAAGTAGCTAATTTATTTATGAATGCAGGAATCATAACTATTACAGCATTCGTCTCCCCTTTCAATAATGATAGAAAAAAGGTTAGAAAAATTATTGGATCAAAGGATTTTATTGAAGTATATTGTTCTGCAGACATTGATGTATGTGAGAGTAGAGATACTAAAGGTTTATATAAAAAGGCACGTTTGGGAGAAATTAAAGAATTTACCGGAATATCTAGTCCATATGAGGCACCTGCAAATCCAGAAATAGTTGTTGATACAGGTTCCTTAAATTTAAATGATTCTGTTGAAAAAGTTATTAGTTATCTTAGAGAACAGAATCTAATTGAAAGGAATTAATTGTAAAAATATCTTTAGCCATTTTTCTTGTAATTATCAGCCCCTAGATCAGCCAATCTTCTATTTTTAGATCTTACTTCTGCATGGAGATTATCTCTAAATTTTTTCATTTTTACTCTTAAATCTTTATCAAATAAACTAAGGATTTGAATTGCTAATAAACCAGCATTTTTTGCACCGTTTATGGCCACTGTTGCTACAGGAATCCCCGCAGGCATTTGTACTATTGATAATAGGGAGTCAATTCCTTGCAAAGTTTTGCTCTCTACCGGCACACCTATGACAGGAATGCATGTTAGCGAAGCTATCATTCCCGGCAGATGAGCAGCTCCACCGGCTCCTGCGACAATAACTTTTATGTTTTCTGATTCTGCTTTTTTTGCATATTCCATCATTTCCATTGGTGTTCGATGTGCAGAAAGTATACAAACCTCATTTTCTATTTTGAATTCATTCAATATATCTATTGCAGGTTTCAAAGTTTTTAAATCTGAATCACTTCCCATCACTACAGCAATTTTATAAATATTGCTGGAATTAAATTCTGACAAAATAACAAATCAATTCTTTTCTTATAATGACGTGCAATTACTTGTGCGCTAGTTAGTTAGTATTAAAAAGATTAATTTTGTATGAATTGTTATGACGTCTAATAAAAATCTCGAAAAAAGCGAAGTTAGGGAGTATTTCAATGGGACCGGTTTTGATCGATGGAGAAAAATTTATAGTAAATCAGAAGAAATCAATACTGTGCAGAAAAATATTAGAAAAGGTCATCAAAAGACTGTCGATGATGTCGTTTCATATGTAAAAAATTATCCTGAATTAACAAGTAAGACTTTTTGTGATGCTGGTTGCGGTGTTGGAAGTTTAGCTATTCCTTTACTAAGACTAGGTATTAAAGATTTGCAGGTTAGTGACATATCTTCTGAAATGATTAAAGAAATAAAGAAACGTATCAATGAATTAGGTTTAAGTCAAAGAAAAATTAAATTTTTAACTAGTGATCTTGAACAGTTAAAAGGGTTATTTGATGTTGTCATTTGTTTAGATGTATTTATTCATTACCCGCAACCAGTCGCTGAAGAAATGGTTAGACATTTATGTGACTTGAGTAAAGAGAAGCTAATAGTTAGTTTTGCCCCTTATACACCAATATTGGCAGTGTTAAAGAATATTGGAAAATTGTTTCCAGGGCCAAGTAAAACTACTAGAGCTTATACATTAAGAGAAAAAGGTATTATTAATGCTGCTAATGAAAAGGGTTTTATTGTAGTTCAAAAGAAATTAAATCAAGCTCCATTTTATTTTTCCAAATTAATTGAATTTAAGAAAGTTAAATAAATTATTTTACTAAGTGATTTTCAAGTGCATAACGGACTAATTCGGTTCTGCTAGATGTACTTGTTTTAATAAAAAGCCTGCTTACATATTTTTCAACATTTCTAATAGAGGTTTCAAGTTGTCTGGCAATTTCTTTATTCATAAGGCCTTCTGCTACAAGTTGAAGTACGCTTGCTTCTCTTGGCGTAAAACTAGGAATATCTATAGAATTTTCTTGATTGAGTGGATTCTGATCAGTGAGCATAGATTTTATTT
>QCTA01000003.1 GCA_003211335.1 Prochlorococcus sp. AG-670-O11
TGAAAATGAGCCGATAGGGGCAACAGGAGAAACAATTAAGGGGAAAGTAATAGCGCTAGAAAGTGATGGCTTGTATATAGACATTGGTGGTAAAGCACCAGGTTTTATGCCAAAGAAGGAATGTGGA
Source organism: Prochlorococcus sp. AG-670-O11 (assembly GCA_003211335.1). The sequence goes on from QCTA01000003.1 coordinate 128, forward strand.
TTAGGGGTGATTACCAATTTCAAAGAAAAATTTTCCATTGGTTTAGAAATGGAGGTTTTAGTAATAAAAGAACAAAATGCTGATGGTATGGTTACGGTCAGTGCAAGGGCTTTAATTTTAAGGCAAAGTTGGGAAAAAGTTGTAAGTTACGCAAAAAATGGAGAATTAATTAAAGTTACTATTAATGGATTTAATAGAGGAGGACTTACTTGTGATGTTGATGGATTAAGAGGCTTTATTCCACGATCACAACTTGAAGATGGTCAAGATTACCAGTCATTAGTGAGCAAAAACTTAACAGTTGCATTTTTAGAAGTAAATCCAGAAGCACGAAAACTTGTTTTATCAGAAAAAAAGGCATTATTAGTTTCTAAATTTGCAGATCTAAAATTAGGACAATTAATTGAGGGTGAGATTTTAGCGATAAAACCATATGGCTTTTTTGTTGACTTAGGAGGGGCAAGCGGTCTTCTTCATCAATCTTCCATAACAAATGGATCAATCAGAAATTTAAGAGAAATTTTTGTGGAGGGTGAACTTATAAAAGCACTCATAACAGAAATTAACCTAGAGAGGGGAAGAATTGGTTTAAATACAGCATTACTAGAAAATTCTCCAGGAGAATTAATTATTGATAAAGAAAAAGTTATGATTGAGGCCTCTGAAAGATCTGTAAAAACTAAGACACTTTTCGATAAAAAAGATTTAGAAAAATGACCATAAATGAGAAAAATTTTTTAAATCAAGTCTTTAAAGAATCAGATTGGGAGTTGGACTTTTATTCAAGACCAATTATCGAAAAAAATGGTAAAAAAAGGTGGGAATTAATTATTTCATCTTCTAAAAACTTTAAAACAGAGGATATATTTTTATGGAATAAAATATGTCCCGCAAACAAAGTTAATTCAATATGGCTTACAAAAGCTTTGAATGAAGCTCTTAGTGATGCAGAAAAAAAAGGCTGGGCAAAGCCATCAAAAATAAGATTTTGGAGAGCATCAATGAAATCAATTATTAAGAAATCTATTGAGAATATCGGGATTGAAGCTCTTGTGAGCAGAAGAACTTATGAATTATTTGAGAGGATTGAATTTCTCGAACAAGAGGTTTACCCTCTAGAGTGTGGATATGTTAAAGGGGTGTTAGCTCCGACCTTTTCATCTAGTATTAACAATGATCCTAAACCTTTACCCGAGGCTGTAAGAGGTGATGCATTAACCATCTCTGAAATATCTATAGAGGAATTAAAATTAGCTCATAATTGGCCAATTGAATTTGGAGATATTTTCCCAATCCAGAATTCAATAAATGATGAGAACTTAGTACCTGGACTTAGACTTTTTAGTAAAGACAGATCACTTGCTCTCGCCGCTTGGTTTAGTAGTTTAGAACCGGTCAAGCTACTTATAGAACAGAACCAACTTATACTTGAAGCCTCAGAAGATGACAAATGGTTAGTAACAGATTTACAAGAAAATGAGGCCAAAGAATTAAATAATAAATTTACAAAAACTAAAGAGAATTCTTTTGGTTATCAATTCATATCCATACAATCAACTCCTTATGTTGAAAAATTCGCGGGTTTTTGGATTTTAAAAGACGTTGAATTGATTTAATAAAGCCAAAGATATGTCTTTTAATCAAACCTATTTTCAAGAAAATGAGTTAGTGATAAAAGAAAGAAAATTAAAATATTATTTATCTCCTACTCTTCTTAAAAACAACTTTAAACATGGTTTTTTTACCAAAACAAGTTCTGAAATAAATCTGTCACTTTTGTCAGATCATCTTAAATTACACAATAAGAATTGCGTTTTAAATCAAAAACATAGCAATCAAATAGTTTTCGGATCAAATACTAAAGACAAGGAAAGATTAGAGGCTGATGGAATAGTTGGTGATAAACGTAATCAAAATTTATGGATATACACTGCTGATTGTATGCCAATTCTATTTGCTGACAAAAAGAAAAGACTTGTTGCTGCAATACATTGCGGAAGAAAGGGATTAGAAAACAAAATAATAAAAAACCTCATCAGAATCTTTTATGACAATGGATGTTCTAAAGAGGATATCCTAGTCGCGATTGGCCCCTCAATATCAAATAAATATTATCTAATAGATACTAAAACATTGCATGATTTTTATAAAAAATTTGCATCTAAAGAATCAATTCCTCCTGTTCATAATGGGATTTTATTAAATTTAAAAGAGTTAGTAAAATTAAATAAAAACGATTTAGTTCCATTAGATTTAAAAAAATGCGCTCATTTTCAACTTTTAAAAGAAAATATATCTAATACAAATATTGATATCTCTAACTTATGTACATATGAATCAAATCATAACTTTTATTCTTGGAGAAGATCAAAAACATATTCACGTCAATGGAGTTTTATAAGTTATTAGCAAATATTAATTTTGACAGGTCTCCATTGATAGATTTTTTGAAATTAATAAATCTGACATTTCTTTAGTTTCATTAATGTCAAAAACCCTAGCTATTAATATATTATTTTTGAACCCAACAGGTTTTATTTTGACTTTGCTTCCTCTTGGAAATTCTCTCTTAAGAAGATTTATAGCTGTTTCTTCATCATTTTCGTTTTTAATGGCTATACAAAACAATTTGATTGGAAGATCTCTATTTTGATCTCCTACTAAAATATTACTTGAATTATTTATCTGGAGAATTTCGGCTGAATAAGTTCTAATTGGATAAAAAGCAACTAGAAAAAAAATAATTAAAAAAGAAGTGATTTTATTCAATTTAAGTATTAGTTTTTATTAATGTATTAATTAATTATATTAATTTTCTACACGCATAAAAATTTAGTTTTTACTGTTAATGTAACCCACCATTTGTGCGTTACTTTTACCTGGAGGAACCATTGGATAGCAATTTTCACCTCTCCTCACTCGCACATTAATCAAGGCTGGTCCATCAAAAGCTAAAGCAGACTTAAACTCATTAAGTAGTTGTTCCCTCTCTGATATTAAGAAACCTTTTACTCCAAAAGATTCTGCGAGTTTAACGAAATCTGGTTCTCCGTTACTCATATCAGAAGAAGAGTACCTTTCATCATAAAAACTTTCTTGCCACTGTCTTACCATCCCTTGCCAACGATTATTTATTATCACTAATTTAATTTTTAAACCATATTGAGATAAAGTACCCAATTCTTGTATATTCATCAAAACACTTGCATCTCCTGCTATGCAGATAACTTCAGAATTAGGAAGGGCAGCCTTTACTCCCATAGCAGCAGGTAATCCAAACCCCATTGTTCCTAGACCAGCACTACTAATCCATCTTCTAGGAGCATTTCTTAGATACTGAGCAGCCCACATTTGATGTTGACCTACATCTGTCGTAATGAAGGCTTCGGGTGAAAAATCCCTAACTTTCAAAAGAACTTCTTGAGGATAAATTTCCCCTTCCTCTGGAGGAACAAATAAAGGGTGCTTATTTTTCCAAAAATTAATTTTTTCTAGCCAATTTTTTGTATTACATGAGGATTTATTAACAATAAATTTTTCATTGATTTTTGAAAGAGCTTTAGTTACATCAGAAACAATGGCAACATCAACACGTCTATTTTTATTAACTTCTGCAGGATCAATATCAATATGAATAACCTTTGCAGATGGAGCAAATGTATCTAATTTACCAGTAACCCTATCATCAAATCTCGCTCCTACAGCAATCAAAAGGTCACATTCCGTTACTGCAAAGTTTGCATATGCTGTTCCATGCATTCCCAACATTCCTACTGATAAATCATCTCTTTCATCAAACACCCCTTTCCCCATTAATGTAGTCGTTACTGGAATTTGATAATTATTTGCTAAGGTTTCTACTTCCTCATGAGAACCTGAAGATATTGCTCCACCACCTACATATAACAAGGGTCTTTGAGATTCTTGAATCAATTCAATAGCTTTGTTGATATCAGATTCATTTATTTCTCCGTTCCTTTTAAAACCTTTGGGAATAATCTCACCAGGTAAAATTCTTTCATAATTAAAGAATTCTTGACCCACATCTTTTGGTATATCAATTAAAACTGGTCCGGGTCTTCCAGAAGAAGCAATAAAAAACGCCTCTGAAACTACCTTTGCTATATCAGAAGGATCTCTTATTACCCATGAATGTTTAACAATAGGAAGTGTGATTCCAAAAATGTCAGTCTCTTGAAAAGCATCTGTTCCTATGGCAGGTCTTGGAACTTGGCCAGTAATTACTACCAATGGTACTGAATCCATTTGAGCTGTTGCAATACCTGTGACTAAATTTGTAGCCCCTGGACCTGAAGTTCCGAAACAAACCCCTACCTCACCTGTTGATCTGGCATATCCATCTGCAGCATGGGATCCTCCCTGCTCATGTCTAACCATATAGTGTTTTAACCATCCATCATCTTCTGCCTTATATACTGCATCATAAATAGGGAGTATGGCGCCTCCTGGATATCCAAATATGACTTTAACACCATGAATTCTTAGTGAATCCATTAGTGCTTCAGCACCTGTAATCCACATGGGGTAATTTTTTTCTGAATCACCTTTTGATAAAGATGTCGAAGTAAGGGTCACTAAAGAAAACAAATCTATTTAAATATTAAACTTAATTAAAAAATTTTGCCTATTTTTGGAAATGTATTGTCAGAAATTACTTAGAATTTAATTAGCCTTGATGTAGTTTAAGATTTTTATAAAAAAATCTAATTTATAAGATACCTAATTTATGAAGAGGTCCAGATCCTGAGATAAGTTCAATAAAAAGTATAAGAAAAACGATCATAGCAACCCGTCCATTCCAAACTTCTGAACTATTATTCCAACCCCATTGCCATTTTTCTTGAGGATATAGTTTAACTTTCTCAGGCAATTCAGAAGCTTTTTCTATATTAACGATCGGTTCCTCTAAGCAAGAAATAATTAGATCACTTAGGCCTTCAATAAAAGTAGGATGTGTATTTAAAGCTTTTACTCTCCTAAAATTAACAATGCCAGCTTTCTCAGCAATTTCTTTATATTCGATATCAATTTCCTGTAAAGTTTCAATATGTTCCCCTACGAAACTTATAGGCACTACAATTAAATCGTTGACTTTAGCTTTACCAAGATCTGCCAAAACTTCTTCTGTGTAAGGTTTTAACCATTCGACAGGACCAACTCTGCTTTGATAAGACAGAGTGTAAGAATTAGTATGACCTAAATATTTTTCAAGTTCATCGATGATTAGTAATGAACAGTCTTCAATTTGTTCTTTATATGGATCTCCTGCTTCCTCTACATAACTTTTCGGAACTCCATGAGCTGTAAAAAAGATATGTGCATTATCGGGCTTTTCACAAAGTGCAATTTGTTCCGAAATGAGCTCAACCATAGATTTCAAATAACCTGATTGAGTAAACCAACTTCTTACACATCTCATTGGTATTTTTTTAAACTCAGAATCCGAGTCTCTTAATTTTTTTAATTCTCTAAAACTTGAACCACTCGTACTTATTGAAAAGTGTGGGTATAGAGGTAATACTACAATTTGATCAACCCCATCTGCCTTCATATCAGCTATCGCTGATTCTGTGAAAGGATGCCAGTATCTCATAGCGATATATGTTGTGACATTTAAACCTTTATCTCTTAATTTGCTTTGTAATTCTCTAGCTTGTTGTTCCGTAATTCTTCTTATAGGAGATCCACCACCTATTGAAAGGTAAGCTTGTTGTGAAGTAGTACTTCTAAGTGTACTTATTAACCAGGCTAAAGGTTTCTGAAAAGCAGGGACTGGAAGCCTAATTATTTCAGGATCAGAAAATAAATTATATAGAAATGGACCTACATCTGTAATCCTTTCAGGGCCTCCAAGATTCATTAACAAGATGCCTATTTTTTCCATTTAAATTTTATGGAGATTGAAAATAAACATTAAAAACGTCATTATAATGGTAATTATATAAGCTAATGAACGTAATTCAGGAAATTAATAATGTCAATAATAAATTTGCTACTGAAGGAGGCAAACTTAGAATTGAAAAAAGGGGCGAGAAATTAAATATTAGAGGTTCACTACCTTCAAAAAATAATAAAAATAACTTTGCAGTTCAAAGAATATCGCTAGGACTTAATGCCGATTTTAAAGGGTTAGAAGAAGCTAAGAAGAAATTACAATTAATAACTTTGCAATTAGAGTTAAATCAATTTGATTGGACCAAATGGGTAAAAATTTCTGATAAGAGTGAAATTAAAGATGAATTTAAATTTTTAACCAGACTTAATGATTTTGAGAAATACTTTTTTAGGGAAAGCAAAAACGAATATTTAACAAGCACTAGAAAAACAACTTGGAGAGGATCTTATAAGCCCTACCTTAAGAGAATGATATCTATTCATAAAAGTACGAAAAATGACAATTTAGATAATATTTTTATTGGAACGTTAAAAACTTACAAAGAAGGAAGCAGAAGTAGAAAACAATGCGCGACATCTTTAAGTGTTTTGGCAAAATATTTAGAGTATAAACTTCCTGCAGAGTGGAAATTAATGGCTAAAGGATATGGTCTAAATAAAGCAAGCTTTAGAGATCTTCCAACTGACGAAGTTATTGAAAATCTATGGGATAAGATACCAAACAAATCATGGAAATATGTTTTTGGACTTATGGCTACATACGGATTAAGAAATCATGAAGTGTTTTTTTCAGACTTAAGCTCCTTAACCAATTGTGGGGACAAAATTATAAGAGTTTTGCCTACTACTAAAACTGGCGAACACCAGGTTTGGCCCTTTCATCCAAAATGGATAGATAGGTTTGAACTTTGCAAATTAGGCAAAGATCCAGAATTACTTCCAAATATTAATAGAGATCTTAGAGTTACAACTTTACAAAATATTGGGAAAAAGATAACTGATCAATTTAAACGTTATTCCCTTAAAATCAAACCCTACGACCTCAGACATGCTTGGGCAGTAAGGACTATTTTTTATGATTTACCTGATACAGTTGCTGCTAGGATGATGGGACATTCCGTTAGCTTACATACTCAAACATATCATCACTGGATAACCAAACGAGATCAACAACAAGCCGTTAATAATGCACTTTCAAAATATAAAAAACGTGAAGTTTTTAAATCACTATAATCAGAGGAAAAAGTGATTTTATGTCTGATGAGAAAGAACCCACTAAAAAAAATTTAACTAGTCTTGATATTCAGGCTAAAAAAATTGGTATAGGAGGTAAGTTATCTCCCGAAACTGATGAGATTCTTTATAAAAAAAGAATGCAAAAAAGAAAAGATATTCAATCAAAGAGATTACAAGCCCGGAAAACAAAAAAAGGTTTACTAATTGTTTTTACAGGAGATGGGAAAGGGAAAACAACTGCGTCTTTAGGAATGGCGTTAAGAACTATTGGACATGGTCATAAAGTTGCTATTATTCAATTTATTAAAGGTGGTTGGTCTACTGGGGAAGAAAAAGCTCTTAAAAATTTATCATCAAATATTTCATGGCATGCATTAGGAGAAGGCTTTACTTGGGAAACACAAGATAGAGTAAGGGATGAAGAATTAGTTAGAGAAGCTTGGCAAATAGCTAAAACATTCATAAAAGATAAAACATATAAGCTTATAATCCTCGATGAAATTAATATCGCAATGAAACTGGGATATATTTCTTCTGAGGAAGTAATAACATTTATAAAAAGTTTAATTAATAGAGAAAATCACATCGTTTTAACTGGTAGAGGGGCTTCCGAATCAATCATTAATCAAGCTGATTTAGTAACAGAGATGAAATTAATTAGGCATCCTTTTAAAGAGCAAGGCATAAAAGCTCAAGAGTGTGTGGAGTTTTAGAATTTTAGGGAAATTTTTAATTGTTTTTACGTTATTCGATTGAGAAATGTTTAAAGAAGCAAGCAATATCATAATAAAAAAGAAATTCTGTATATTTCCTTGCTAAGGTCATAAAAGTATGATTATTGAATGACTTACAAAAGAGTACTTTTAAAGCTTAGTGGCGAAGCACTTATGGGAGATAAACCCTATGGGATAGATCCAGCGATAGTTCAATCAATAGCTGAAGATGTTGAGAAGGTAATCGCAAATAAGGTTCAACTTGCAATAGTTGTTGGCGGTGGCAACATATTTAGAGGACTTAAAGGTTCAGCTGATGGTATGGATAGAGCTACTGCAGATTATGTGGGAATGTTAGCAACAGTAATGAATGCTATTTCCCTTCAAGATGGATTAGAAAGAGTTGGGGTTGAAACTAGAGTTCAAACAGCAATAGAGATGCAAGAAATTGCTGAACCTTATATTAGGAGAAGAGCAATGCGACATTTAGAAAAAGGAAGAGTTGTAGTTTTTGGAGGTGGTTGTGGAAATCCATTTTTTACTACAGATACTACTGCTGCTTTGAGAGCAGCCGAAATCAATGCTGAAGTTGTTATGAAGGCGACAAAAGTTGACGGAGTTTATGATCGTGATCCCAATAAATACAAAGAAGCAAAAAAGTACTCTTCTCTCACTTATCAGCAAGTTCTGAGTGATGAAATCGCAGTAATGGACAGTACCGCAATTGCTCTATGTAAAGATAATAATATTCCTATCATGGTTTTTGATATTTTCAAAAAAGGGAATATCTCCAAAGCTGTTGCAGGAGAGTCTATAGGCTCTTTAATAAGTTAAAGCTTATTTATCTTAAATTTTTTCTAAATTATGGAAGAACAAGAAATTCAATCGAGTATGAACAAAAGTGTTGAAGCCACTCAAAGAAACTTTAATACTATTAGGACTGGGAGGGCTAATGCTTCATTACTAGATAGAATTAGTGTTGAGTATTATGGAGCAGAAACTCCAATTAAATCACTTGCCTCAATATCAACTATCGATTCGCAAACAATTTCAATACAGCCATTTGATATCTCTTCCTTACAAACTATTGAAAAAGCTATCTCAGTGAGTGATTTAGGTATCACTCCAAACAATGATGGAAAAGTGATAAGAATAAATGTCCCCCCATTAACTGAAGAAAGAAGAAAAGAGTTTTGCAAATTAGCTTCTAAATATGCAGAGGAAGGGAAAGTTGCCCTAAGAAATATTAGAAGGGATGCTGTTGACAAAGAGAAAAAAAAGGAAAAGGAAGGATTAATATCAAAAGATGAAGCAAGAGATAATCAATTAGAAATACAAAAATTTACTGACAAATATATCTCTTTAATAGAAACTAAATTATCTGAAAAAGAGAAAGAAATACTAAAAGTTTGAAGGAATTCGACGTTTTAATTATTGGTGGAGGTCTATCAGGATCTTCGACAGCTCTTAATTTATCAAAAAAAGGGTATTCAGTTTTAATCGTAGAGAAGGAAGAACTAGGAAATATTAAGCCATGCGCAGGAGGTATGGCATCCTCAATGAAGAAATTTCTCCCATTAAATATGGATCTTGCCATAGAATCTAAAATTAGAAATGTTGAATTCAGATGGGAAGCGTCTGATAATGTTGTCGCAGACCTTTCTGGCGAATCTCCTTTTTGGATAATTAGAAGAGAAAAATTAGATAAACTATTACTTGATGAAGCTCTAAAATATGGTAGTGAGATAATAAGACCAGCGCAGGTCGAAAAAATAACGTCTCAAAATAAAATTTGGATAATAAAATGCAGCAATAAAGTTACATATAAATCAAAATTTATTGTTATTGCTGACGGTTCACAATCTAAGTGGGCTGGATATTTCAACTTAGGACCAAGGAAACCAAAATTCGCGAACACCATAGCCTTAAGATTAAAAGGATTAGGTAATATTCCTAAAGATTCTGTTAGATTTGAGTTTGGATTTGTTAAGTACGGATTTGCTTGGGCATTTCCATTAAAAGATAGTGTCAATATTGGCTTAGGCACTTTTATAAACAATAAACTTCTAGAAGATAAAGACCTCAATGACAAAGTAATAAGAAGTTTCGGATTTGAAGATTTATCTTTTAAAGCATTTCATAAAAAGCTAAGAATTTGGAATGGGGTACACAAGCTTAATGGTGATAGGGTGATCGTGGTTGGAGATGCAGCCTCTCTTTGCGATCCATTTTTGGCCGAAGGTATCAGGCCTTCTTTAATTAGTAGTTATTACGGGGCAGAAAGTATTGACCAATGTTTATCTAGTAATAAAAAAGATTTAAATACTTATTCAACAAACATTAATAATGAATGGGGAAAATCTATGGCATGGGGAAAGAGAATTGCTCAAATCTTTTATAGATTTCCTAAAACTGGGTATCAGTTAGGTGTTAAACGAAAAACAGCCCCTAAACGGATTGCTCAAATATTATCTGGCCAAATGAATTATGAAGATATAGCGATGAGAGTTATAAAGAGACTTTTAACCAAAAGCAAAGATTAATTTCAGCTCTTGGTAAAGATGAAATCTAAGTTGCTGAAATTAATTTTTGATTATTAATTTCTGAGAATCTTTTTAATAACAACTCTTCTAATTCTTCTATTGCTTTACTGAAGCCTGTTATTCCTTCACTAAGCTTCTCACTAGCCATTTGATCCTCTAACATACCTAATCTGAAGTCTTTCTCATCAAATTTATAATCAATAGAATTTTTGAATTGAGCATTTTTATCTAATTTTTTAATTAATTCACCTTTTTCTCTATTTAATTCATCTAAAAATTTTGGCGCAATAGTTAAAAGGTCGCATCCTGCTAATTCTTTTATTTCATCTACATTTCTAAAGCTTGCTCCCATTACTTCAGTTTTAAATCCTTTTTCTTTAAAATAATTATAAATTTTAGTTACCGACATAACACCTGGATCTTCATCACCTGGGAAATTATCTTTTCCAGTTTTAGCTTTATGCCAATCCAATATTCGCCCCACGAAGGGAGAGATTAAGGTGATTTTGGCATTCGCACAGGCTACAGCTTGGCAGAAGTTAAAAAGTAAAGTTAAATTGCATTTAATGCCTTCTTTTTCCAAAATTTCAGCTGCCTTAATTCCTTCCCAAGTTGAAGCTATCTTTATCAAAATTCTTTCTTTATCTATTCCAAAACTTTTATAGTGATTTATTAACTTTCTCGCTTTTTTAACAGTTGCTTCAGTGTCGAAACTAAGTCTTGCATCAACTTCTGTAGACACTCTTCCTGAAATAAGATTAAGAATCTCCTTTCCAAAAAATACTGAAACCTGATCAATTGTCTCTTTAATTAATTCCCCTTCAGAGAAGCCATTAGGGAGAGATTTTCTTGAACTTTCCAAAGCTTGATCTATTAATTTAATATAATCAGGATTCTTAGCCGCAGCCAATATTAGTGATGGATTAGTAGTGGCATCTCTAGGTTGAAACTTTTTAATCGCATCTAAATCTCCAGTATCAGCAACAACAACGGTAATAGAAGATAATTGTTCTAAAATTGATTTCATGTCTGGATAATCATAATATTCTTCTACGTTAGCTTTAATTCCAAATGAAATCACTAAATAATGAACTAATTACCTAAAAAACCATAATAATTTCAGGGTTTTTTAACAATTTTTCCGCTTTCTTCAATTTGGGGCGGTATTTTTTCAATAACAATTAAACTTTCGATAATTTCTTTTGCAACTGGCACTGCTACTGTTGAACCATATGCATGTTCTTTGGAGGGTTCGTCAATAACTACAAGGACAACATACTTTGGATTATTAACAGGAAAAGAAGCTACAAAACTACAAACTTTTTTATTGGTATATAATCCTTCAACTGCCTTTTGAGAAGTACCAGTTTTCCCTCCAATTCTGTATCCATTAATTTTTGCTCCATTCCCACTACCATTATCAACAACACTTTCCATCCACTCAAGAACGGTTCTTGATACCTCATCAGAAAAAATTTCTTTTTGGGAATTGTTTTTAAGGTGATCTTTAAAATTTAAAGTAACATGAGGAATTACCTCACTACCCCCATTAGCCAAAACAGCATGAAGTTGCGCTAATTTTAAAGCAGAAATAGAAAATCCCTTTCCAAAAGAGGCTACTGCTGGCTCAATCGACTGACTAACAAATATATCTTTTGACTTTAATTGACCGGCTGTAGATTCAAATAAATCCGTTTCCAATTTTTTACTAATACCTAATTTATTGAGCCAATTCCAATAAATTTTAGCTGGCAAATTTTGCATAATTTTTACCATCCCTACATTACTTGAAACTTGTAAGACTTTTGGATAATCAATATAGCCATTGCCTTTTTTATCCCAATTGGAGAGGCTCCATCCTCCAACATTTACCCTCCCACTATCTTTAACCAAACCATCTTTTCGGATTACTTTTTCTTCTAATGCTAAGGCTAGATTTATCGGTTTAAAAGTCGAACCTGGCTCGAATAAATCTTGCGCATACCAACCTCTGAAGACTTCGGAATCATAATCCCAATATTTATTCGGATCATAAGATGGGATTGATGCTAATGATAAGATCTCACCATTATTAACATTCATTACTATTGCAAATCCTTTCTTTGCATTCCACGTCATTACTTGTTTACTTAAGGCATTAAAAGTAGCTTTCTGTAATCTTGAATCTATCGTTAAACGTAAACTCTTGTAGTCACTAATAAAATCACTTGGACCCGAATTATCTGGGAGAGGAGTTCCATCTCCTCCTTTCTTTATCAAATTACTTTTGTTAAGTACTTTGATTTGATTATCTAAGTGCAGTTCTAAACCGGCTGAACCTTTATTATCATAATTAACGAAACCAATAAGATTAGAATACAAATTACGTTGAGGATAATATCTTTGAGAATATTTAATGAGATCCAAACCACTTATATGGAGATTTTTAATCTTTTTTGCTTGATTCTCAGTTATTCCATCCAGCAATTCAATTCCTATCATTTTATTTTCGAACTTTGAAAGAAGAAATTCATCATTTAAATTTAAAATTGGCTTTAATTTATTAACCACTTCACCAACAGTTCTTAATCTATTAGTTGAATCACCTGGGAAGTTAAAGTATTTGGGATGTGCCCATAATTTGTAGAGAGGCTTATCATAAGCAATCAATCTATTATTCCTATCTACTATTGATCTCCTCTTCTTTAAAGAGCTTATCTTAGTGAATTGTGTTAATCTCGCTTTTTTTTGTAATTCAGAGGCACTAAAAACTTGTAAATTTAATAACCTTCCATATAGGCCAAAAATCAATAATAAACAACAAATATAAGTTAACTTAAACCTTCGAGCTTCAAGAGGTACTATATGAACAATTTTCTTATTTTTTTTCATTAATATCCTTTTTGATATTTACTGTCGTTTAATCCATCTTTAATATATTTTATTGTTTTATTTAAATTATTTTTCTTCTCATTCGTGATTTGCTTATCAATATAAATTAAATCATTTGGAGTTGTTTTTTTTAAATTATTAAGTGACTCAATTTCATTTATATAAAATTCTTCAGTCTTAGAAATATAATCTATTAAATTATTATTATTTGCTCTTATTTTGGCTAAATTTTTATATATGTTTGTCCATTTAATTTGACTATCAAAAGAAAGAAAAGATAAGATAAGAATTAATATTAAAAAAGATATATTAAGACTATTAGATATTCTATGAAAAAATTTTAAATAATTATATTTTTTGGGAGTTATTTTATTAGTACCGTAAAAATCATTTTTTAAAGAATTTTCATTCTTATTTATATTCATCTCTTAGTATTATTAGAATTATAAAAAGTACTATGAATCAAGTAAACATTTTTTAAATTAAAGCGCAAGTAATATAGCTAAATCTTTATGTTCTTAATAGAAACAAATTCAAAAAGGTCATTCCATTCCATAAAGAATGCATAATCACAGAAGATGATAATCTTCCTGAAATACATCTTGTAATTCCTAGTCCTATGCCTAAGGTAAACAATGGTATCGTTTCACTTATACTCAAATGAGCCAAGGCAAAAATAAAAGCAGAGATTGTAATACCTAAAATTATTCCGAATTCTCTTGATAAAATTGGTAGTAAAACTCCTCTGAAAATAATCTCTTCAAATAATGGAGCTAAAAATGTAGTTGTTAAAAATAAAAGTAGAAATGAAATATAATTATTATTATTTAAGACGATCTCAAGTAAAGGATTACTCCCATTCTGATTATCAACTAAAAGGTTCATAATCAATGACACCAGTAAAACAAAAGGAATTATCATTAAAAAACCTTTAAATCCTTGAGAAAAAGAATCTTTTACAGGTAAAAAATTGAATTGAAAATAATCTTTTTTAAAAATTATCTTATTATCAAGGGATTTTATTTGATAATAAATAATCAATAAAGGGGGGATTGCCATAAATAGATAACCAAAAAATATTTTTAATGATTGTTTTAATTCGATTGATAGATTAGATGCAACAATTTCAACTAGAGTAATTGAAAATAAGGGGGAGATAACTTCTCCTAAAACAACAAATCCCCCTGATATCAAAAGCAACATATCTAACAAATCTAAATCTAAAGGTTTAAATTCGCTCCATTGAATTTTTCTTGAAGCTAAAACACTCCATAATGTTCTTATAACTAATATGGAGCCCAAGAGTATGGATAAAAGAGGTAATAATCTAATAGCTATTAATTTTAGAAACATTTTTTTTGAAAGTGTGTTTGTTATGAATTGACTATCATCAAAAGAAAATCTTTTGCTTAACAAGTGGTACAGAAATCTATCGTCTTTAAATAAATTTAGTAAATTATCATTTGGTTTATATGAATTATCTTTATTACTTTTATTTAAATTTTCTACTACTAATTTATAATTTTTATTTTTAAAGCTAGTAGGAAACTCTTTTTTAAAATTTATCTCTTCATTATTGGAAGAAATTATCCAAATCAGTTTATTCCTTTCTGTTAATTCATTAAAAGAAATTTCAGAAAGGGAATTCTTAATCTGATCAATTGGATCATTACTAATAAAAAGGTTTCTGAAATTAATTGGTATTGCAGGCAAAGCTAATTCCGCAATTTCTTTTTCTTTTTGACTAATATCAAAGTTAACCGATGGTCGACTGAGACTATCTCTAAGCCCTTGTTGCCATACAAAAATTGTAATAATTAGGGAAATAAAAGCTAAAAATAGTTTTTTCTTAGAAATATTTTTATTCATATATTTGATAATAAAATATAAAACTTAATTTAGTTTTCATTTAAATTTCTAATAATTATATACCTATTTTTATCACGCCATGAGATGATAAAAATACTATAATTTCAAAATTATATAATGAGCGTTAGATTAGTTTTAGTTCGGCATGGGCTTAGTAGTTTTAATAAAAAAGGATTAATTCAAGGAAGGACTGATGATTCATATTTAACCGAAGAGGGTTACGAGCAGGCATTTAAATCAGGGGAGGCATTATCGGGGATTAATTTTGACAAAATATATTCATCTCCTCTTGTAAGAGCAGCAGAGACTGCAAAGACAATTAAGAAAAACTTAAAAGGAGAAAATAATATTATTTACGATAAAAATTTATTAGAAGTTGATCTTGGTTCATGGTCTGGTTTAAATATTAATGAAATAAAAAACAATTATCCCGAAAAATATCTTCTTTGGAAAAATGATCCAGAAAATTTAAATTTAGAGACTGATCATAATTTAACTTATTATCCAATTAAAGAATTATATGAGCAGGCGAATGAATTTATCAAAAATATATTAAAAATCCCTTATAAAAAAAATGAGGCAAACATTTTAATTATTGGACATAATGCAATTCTAAGATGTTTACTTCTATCATTGATTGGAAGACCTAAAAAAGGTTTTAGAAAAATAAAATTAGATAACGCCTCTTTTTCAATCCTTAATATTTTAAAGCAAAGAAATTCATTTAAAACACAAGTTGAATGTTTAAATCAAACTTCTCATCTAGAGAAAAAAATACCTGATCAGATTGGGGACTCAAGAATATTTCTAGTAAGACATGGAGAGACTAACTGGAATAAAGAGGGTCGATTCCAAGGTCAAATAAATATTCCTTTAAATAATAATGGGAAAGATCAGGCGGAAAAGGCTTCTAAATATTTAGAAAAAATAAACTTCAACAAAGCTTTTTCAAGTTCAATGGATAGACCATATGAAACAGCACAAATAATTCTTCAAAATAAGCCAGATATAGAAATAACAAAGATTGAAAAATTAGTAGAAATAAGCCATGGATTATGGGAAGGCAAATTAGAAAATGAAATAAAAAAACAATGGCCAGAATTACTAAAAAATTGGCACGAAAAACCTGAAGAGGTAATAATGCCAGAGGGCGAGAGTATTAAACAAGTATCTGAAAGATCGGTTAAGGCTTGGGAGGAAATATGTTTAGATCAAAAGAATAAAGATTTGACTTTATTGGTAGCTCACGATGCAGTCAATAAAACTCTTATTTGTAACATCTTAGGAATTCATTTTTCAGATATCTGGATGATTAAGCAAGGTAATGGGGGTATTACTATTATTGATATCTTTAATGATCCTCAAAAAGATAATGTAATTAGTGCTCTGAATATTACGACACATCTTGGAGGAATATTGGATTCAACAGCATCCGGGGCTCTTTAAAAATGGGAAAAAGCTTTTTTTTTGAAAATATAAACATATTGATGGGGGCCAATGCGACAGTAATCAAAGATAATCTATTAATTATTGACGGCAAAATAGAGGCGTTTGGGAATAAGGCGAAAGAGGATGCAATGAAAAAGAATATTGAAATTTCTAAATCTGGTAATAAAATAGTTGCTCCATTACTTGTGGATAGTCACTCATTTTTAAAAGATCCCTTAACAGGGTTTGATGATAATTTAGAAAATTTAAAGTTTAGAGCAAAGAAATCAGGTTTTGGTACAATTGCCTTTCTTCCAAATAGTAAAAACTGGAGAGATAATCCTGAAAAAATACCATTTCAGAAAAATAATAATTTTGATTTAAATATTTATTTTTGGGGGAGTTTTAGTTTGAAAGATGAAGGCATAAATCTTTCTCCTCATTATGAACTTTTAAAATCAGGTACAATAGGTCTTTCTACTAGAAACTTTTCTGATTCTTCAATTATTTTTAAAGGTCTTTCTTTAGATACATTCAAGACATTACCAATATTATTTTCTACAACAAAAAAAAATTCATTACAGAAAGGATATGTGAATAAAGATATAAAATCATTACAATCAGGGTTTTACATTATTGAAAATAATAATGAAGTTTCTGAAGTTAAAAATATATTAGGAATCAAGAATCTTTTCCCAGGTAAACATATAGTAATTAAAAATATCGCAGATTCAAATTCTCTTACAGAAATAGAAAAACAACCCCTCCCAATTTCAACAACAATAAGTTGGTGGAGCTTAATTGCAGATACAAATAATCTCGAGTTAGATGATCTTGGTTGGAAAGTAGATCCCCCTCTAGGTTCTCAGGAAAATAGAGAATTGTTAATAAAAGGTTTAGACAATGATTTAATTCAAGCAATTGCGGTGAACTCAAATGCATTAAACGATGAAAATACTTTTATTCCAATAAATGATAGATCCATAGGAATAAGCTCTTTTGAATTAGTTTTACCATTATTATGGGCAGAATTAGTACATAAAAGAGATTGGCCAATACAAAAACTATGGAAATATTTAAGTTTTAATCCCTCTAACTTATTAGGAATAATGCAAGAGAAATTATCTATAGGTAGTAAAAGATGGCTTATATTTGACCCTGATACAAAATGGCTAAATAATCAAATCAATTTAGGTTACGATTCTCCTTCAAATTTTCCTAAGAAAAATAAATTAATTAAAGGGAAAGTGATTCATGTAGGGCTTGATATTTAAAAAGTCCAAAATTAGCTAAAGGCCAAAACCTAAAATAAGCTTTTCCAATTATTTCTTTCTTATGAAGAAATTTACCTCCAGGCCAATATCTTCCATCCCAGCTATTTGATCTATTGTCGCCTAAAACTAAAAAATGATCCTTGGGTACTTTCAAACCTTTAAATTCTCCGCAATCATTAAATAAAGATTCAGAACAGAAATTAATAACATATGGCTCAAAAACCTTTTTATTATTTACTATAACTTCGCCTTTCTTATTGACACTAACAAATTCTCCAGGCAAGGCTACTACTCTTTTAATATATGCATCACAAGCTGGATCTCTTAATCCTGGGATGAATGAAATTGGAGGGAAACCCATCAAAAAACAATAACTTTTTTTGGGTAATGGATTAGATCTTGATGCAATAAGTTCTTTATCAAAAGAGAAAGGGGATTTAAAGACAATAATATCTCCTCTTTTAGGCAATGTGTTTTTTAAGGAAATTTTTTCTATAATTAACCTATCGTTTATTTGTAATTCAGGAAGCATTGAACCAGAGGGAATATAACGAGGTTCTGCTAAAAAAGATCTGCAAGAAGAAACAAAAAAAGCTAAGAAAAGTAATGGCCCCCACTCTACAAGTATATTTTTAAAAGAGAAATTCATAAGATTTACAAGAATTATAAAATTAAATATCTATTTAAGGTTTTCGATATATTCAGACTCATTGAAGCCAAGTATAAATTTATTTTCGTTAATTATTAAAAATGGTCGTTTGATTAGTTTTCCATCATTTGATAATAGTTCAATAATTCTTTTTTGTGTTAAGTCAAGAATATCAATATCAATTGCTTTATAACTCTTACCTCTTGTATTAAATATCTTTTTTATGTCTAATGAAAATTGTATTAAAGCTAGTTCTAAAAACTTTTTTGTAGGTGGTTCTTTTGTAATATCTATTAGTTGATAATTAATATTATTTTGATCAAGCCACTTAGATGCTTTTCTACATGTAGAGCATTTTGGGTAGCTATAAAAAATTATTTTTTTCAATTTATTTAACTATTGATGACTTTTTCAAGACTTTAAAGGTTTTCTTTTTTTTTGGTGTGCATTTTTTTAAAAGTTCTTCAACCACTTCAAAATCTCTCCAACCATCTATTTGCACATTTCTACCATCTAAACCTTTACTTGTTCTAAAAAATTCTGCAACATCCTCTAATTGATTAGGAGCTATTTGATTAATGCTAATTATATTATCTTGCCTGGGATTTGATATAGGAACACATAAAAGTTTCCCATCATATTCCCCACAGTCATGCATGTCTAACACCCCTATAGGTCTTGCTTTTATCAGACATCCCGCAAATGTTGGCTCATCCATGATTACCATCGCATCAAGGGGGGCTCCATCGTCAGCTAGGGTATTTGGAATAAAACCATAGTCAAATGGATAACGAACTGAAGAATGCAAAATCCTATCAAGTGCCATAATTCCAGCTTGAGAACAATATTCATATTTATTCCTACTACCAGCAGGTATTTCAACAACTAAATTAACTATGCCCTTCATTGGAGATGGAGGTATCAAACTAAGATCCATCTTTTTTAATTAAGTGAAAAGAAGTAATCTCATTTTCTTGAGATAAAGGTCTACCAAGCAAAATACTAATTGAAGGCAATAAAATAGTTAGGAAAGCTATTATGATCCCAAGAAATGATATTGATAAACTCCTTATGCTTAAGGGGTCATCATCATCTCTTTCCAATTCACTTGAAATAGTAATAAGAGAAGATTTCTCGCTTAATTTACTTTTGACAAACTGCTTTGAATTTGTATATCTCAAGAGTTTTACTTGTTAAAAGTTGAGTAATAAACTTAACAAAATTATTTTACAATCAAAAAGTCAATAAATCAAAATATAATTTAAAAATTACATCTTAAACTAATCTTTTTCTAGTAATGATCTAATACTTTTTAATTCTTCAAGAATTTGAGAAAGCATATTTTGAGCAGCTGAAGATGGAGAATTAAACACTTCGACAGTAACTTCTTTAATTCTTAATATATCTTTAGCAAATCTAGCAATTTCATTAGGGTGAAAACGTAATGGGTCTTTCTGATCCGTTCTATATTCAGGATTTAATTTTCTCGGGTTAAAGCTTGGATTTAAATTTCTTAGATCAGTATTTGTATACCTGTAAACAGAGGCTCTTGATCGGTTAAGGAATCTCTGAACTTCATCAATACCAACTAATTCTTCTGAACTAGAAATATTAGAATCTATATTTTCCATAACTTTATAAAAAATGTCACTCAGATTAATGAATTTACTTAAAATTTTTAAGTTTTATTATTGAAGAAAGTAGCAGAAAGAATAAATCTAAACTACCTGCCTTCAGGGACTCAAGACACTTTAAATTTTTTTTACATCTTAATTGATAAAATTGATTAGATTATAAGTTTTTTTTATGCGCGTCACCACCTCATTTCCTCTGGGGACGCTTCGTGACACTCCTTCTGAAGCAGAAATTATCTCTCATCAATTACTTTTAAAAGGGGGGTTTATTCGCAGAGTTAATAGTGGTATTTATGCATACATGCCAATAATGCTTAGAGTTATCGATAAAATATCGACCATAATTGAAAAAGAACTTAATAATAATAATTGTTCGAAATTACTTTTACCCCAACTCCACCCCGCAGAGTTATGGAGAAAAAGTGAGAGATGGGAAGGATACACTGCTGGGGAAGGTATAATGTTTAATCTAAAGGACAGGCAAGGAAAAGAATTTGGATTGGCTCCAACACATGAAGAAGTCATTACAAGTATTGCATCAGAAATTATAAATTCATATAAACAACTGCCTTTGTGTTTTTACCAAATACAAACAAAATTTAGAGATGAGATAAGACCTAGATTTGGATTAATGAGAAGTAGGGAATTTATAATGAAGGATGCTTATTCTTTTCACTCATCAAAAGAAGATTTATCTTCATTTTATTTAAAAATGGAAAAAGCTTATGAAAATATTTTTAAAAATTGTGGATTAGAGACAGTCGGAGTCGATGCAGATAGTGGAGCAATTGGAGGTGCAGCTTCTAAAGAATTCATGGTAACAGCGGATGCTGGGGAAGATTCTATTTTATTTACTGAGAGTGGTTCCTATGCAGCCAATATTGAAAAAGCCGTTTCTTTCCCTTCAAAAGAGATTCCTTTAATAAATTCCCAAAAAGAGTGGATAGAAACACCTAATCAAAAATCAATTATTGATATTTGCAAGAATAATAATTTAGATGCAAGTCAGATAGTTAAAGTCGTTATATTCGTGGCAAAATTTGAAGATAAATCTGAAGTTCCAATCCTCACTTGTATCAGAGGAGATCAGAATATTAATGAAGTAAAGCTTTTTAATTTAATTAACAAAAAATATAATTCGAACTTGATTCACTTAAAAATAGTAGAAGATAATGCAATTATTAATAAAAATTTAACTAACTTCCCATTAGGGTATATTGGTCCAGATATAAAAGATGAAATAATAAAAATTAATTCCAATTGGAACAAAAGTTGGATAAGAATCGTTGATTACTCTGCCAGCAGTCTTTCAAGTTTTGTTAGTGGTGGCAATAAAGTTAATTTTCATAAAGTATTTCAAACATTCTCATTTATTGAGAACAAGTTTACGATATCAGATATAAGGAATGCAAAAAAAGGAGATCGCATCAGCTTTGAAAGTAATGAAGAGTTAAAAGAAAAAAGAGGTATTGAAATTGGACATATTTTTCAATTAGGTCAAAAATATAGCGAAAAATTAAATGCAAAGTTTTCCGACAAGGATGGTAAATTGAAAAATTTATGGATGGTTTAACTCCTCTTGATAAAGATGAAATAATTGAAGAATATCTTGATTATGGCATGAGACTATCAAAGCATGTAGTTGACTGTACGAGAACTATTCATGCGGCTGCAAAAAACAAAAAAAATATTCTTTTTGAAGGAGCACAAGGTACATTACTTGACTTGGATCATGGAACATATCCTTTTGTGACCTCATCAAATCCGATATCAGGAGGTGCTTGTATTGGTGCTGGAGTTGGTCCAACTTTAATCGATAGGGTAATAGGAGTAGCAAAGGCATATACTACGAGAGTTGGAGAGGGGCCATTTCCAACAGAATTAAAAGGGAGTATTAACGATCAACTTTGTGATAGAGGAAGTGAGTTTGGAACCACAACTGGGAGGAGAAGAAGATGTGGTTGGTTTGATGGAATTATTGGCAAATATGCAGTTTATGTAAATGGTCTTGACTGTTTAGCAGTAACAAAATTAGATGTCTTAGATGAGTTAGATGAGATTCAAGTCTGTATTGCATATGAATTAGATGGAAAAGAAATAGATTATTTCCCCACAAATTCTGATGACCTAAAAAAATGTAAACCGATTTTCCAAAAATTAAAGGGATGGCAATGCTCTACTGCTAATTGTCGAAAGTTATCTGATCTTCCCGAAAATGCGATGAATTACCTCAGATTTCTTGCTGAATTAATGGAAGTACCAATTGCGATAGTCTCATTAGGAGCAAACAGAGATCAAACCATAGTAATTGAAGATCCAATCCATGGTCCTAAAAGAGCTCTACTAAGATAATCGAGAAATTTAATATTAATGAAAGAAAAATATAGCAGTTTTGATCTAAAAAAAAATATAGATCTTATTGGGATTGGAAATGCAATAGTAGACATTATCGTAAATGTGGAAGATAAATTTTTAGAGATAAATGCACTTGAAAAAGGATCTATGAATCTCATCAATTCTAACGAATCTGAAGCTTTATTAAAAAATTGCACAATAATTAAAAAGATATCTGGAGGTTCGTCTGCCAATACTGTCGTGTGCTTGGCTGAATTAGGTAATAATGTTCAATTTATTGGAAGAGTAAAAAATGACAATTTTGGGAATTTCTTCTCTAAAGATATTAAAAAAAGTAATACTATTTTTAATACCCCGCCAATAGATAAAGGACCATCAAGTGCACATTCAATAATTTTTATAACTCCAGATGCTCAAAGAACCATGTGCACATATTTGGGGGCATCTATTGAATTTGAGCCGAAAGATGTAAATTATAATTTAATAAGAAATAGTAAATATCTATACTTAGAAGGATACTTATGGGATAGTGATTTAGCTAAAAAGGCCTTTCGTCAAGCTTCAAAGCTTGCCAAAGAATCAGATACAAAAATAATACTCTCACTATCGGATTCTTTTTGTGTAGATAGGCATAGAGAAAGTTTCTTAAAATTAATTAATAATTATATAGATATAGTTTTTTGTAATGAATCTGAAGTTTTGAGTCTATTTAAAAAAAATGATTTACAAAGCTGCCAAGAATCTATTTCTTCAATATGTGAATTAGTAATAATCACTTTAGGCAGTAAAGGTTCTTTAGTTATCAACAAAGGAAAGTCCGAAGAAATAAAACCTAAACCATTAGGGAAAATTATTGATACAACCGGTGCAGGAGATGTTTATGCTGGTGGATTTATTCATGGACTAATTAATAACTATTCGATAAAGAAGTGCGGAGAAATGGGCTCAATATGTGCGGGTCATATAATTACTCAACTAGGTTCTAGATCTAATATTAATCTTCAAAATTTATTAAAAGAACACTTATTTTAAGCAAGATTTATTTACCCAATTAATATAATTTTTTTCAGAATTAAACTTTTTATAGATAATTAGAGGAACTTCATAAGATATCATTTTTTGTAAAAAAACTATCAAAACATTTTTCAATTTTGGTTTACTTTTTATAATAATTTCCATCTCATTAATCTCCTCAATTTTTCCTTCCCATTCATAAATGGAATTAATTTCTTTTAAGGAGACACATGCTGCAAGTTTTTTTTTGACCAATAATTTAGCAATTTCTTTAGCTACTTTTTTGTTTTGTTCAGTTGCTATCAAAAGTAAAACCTGCTTCATCCTAAAGTATTAAATTTACAAGTTATTTGGTTTATTAACTCATCATAATCAAAAAATATTAACGCGTTTTTAAATTTTAGTTTTGGTCTTTTAACTAAAAATAACTTAATATCTCTTTCATAAACAATTTCCTCCCAATTCATTTGTGCATAACTTCCAGAATCTCTGCAAAGTATATAATCTATTTTCCAATGATCACAAAGTTTTTTTTCTAAAATATTTCCTTTTGTTTTGCTAGGTTCAAGTATTGCTATGTTTGAATTTTTTATACATGAGGCAAAAGCTTTAGATATACTTTCATAAGTTGGAATTACTCTTGTAAATACATTTGCACCTGCCTTTAGATAATAACTTGCCGTCTCATTTAGTAATCTAGATCCTATTGCTAGTAAAATATTTTTATTTACTAGGCTTTCATTATTAATGTCATTTAAACCATCTATATAGTAAAAGTTTTTAAATGGTTTTATTTCCGATTTCCTTTCGAAAGCCAAAAGAGGCTTTTTGATTTTTTTGCATGCTTCATTTAAATTTTTAGAAATAATTAAAGCAAATGGGTGAGTTGCATCAATTACATAATTAATTTTATTTTTTTCAATAAAATTGATGATTTCACTTGAATCATTTAATTTTCCTGTAATGATGTGTAACTTTGAATTTTTAGAGTAAGACCTACTTGCTTTATGCGTGACAACACTTACAAATACTGTATAGTTTAGTTTTAAAAGTTTGTTAGCTATGGATGGGCCATCTGAAGTCCCTGAAAGGATCCAAACATTTTCGTGGCAATTTTCTGAATTGTGCATCAATATGTCTTTAATTAAATAGAAAGTTAATGAATCATTGTTTAATTCAAGCTGTAATAAATGGCGCTCCTCAGATGAGATATACAAAAGAGAATAAAACGCCCATTGCTGAAATGACTGTTAATTTCAAAGGATTACGCGATGAAGATCCATCTAGAGAATTGAAAGTTTTAGGTTGGGGGACTATTGCTCAAGAAATGATGAGCGAATTAAAAGAAGGTCAAAACATAGTTGTTGAAGGACGTCTTAGAATGAACTCTGTAACCAGAAAAGATGGTACTAAAGAAAAGCAGCCTGAACTAACAGCTTCTAGAATTCATAATATAAGCCCAGCACAACAATTAACCTCAGAGAGAAAAGAAACTAACATTTCTAATAGCAACGTTAACAATTCTTCTGAAGAAAAATCCGAAAATACTGAAAGTTCACAATGGAACAGTTCTCCACTAGTACCTGAAATTGACGAAATCCCCTTTTAAAAATCAAGTATCAATTTTTGATTCTTCAACACGTATAATGAGTTTGCTTATTTTTCTTTCAAGATCAGCTAGTTCACTCCTAATCTCTGACCATTTACCTTTATCAAGATTCTCCAGCAACCATGCTCTATCATGATCAAGTTTTAAAATTAAATCTTCTTGATTTGTAGAATTATGATCTTGCATAATATTCAATAACTTTTCTAATAAAACAACATGAAGAAATACCTATCTCCTGCAAATATAATAACAGTCGCAGGAGGTGTTTTAGCTTTTATTGGGATGACAGCTTATTTTACTGAGTCAGTTAATTTAAGCGTGCCTACATTCTTTTATGGAGTACCAATTTTACTAATTGGACTTGGTTTGAAAACTTCTGAAATACCTCCAGTTAAATTAGTAAATAGAGATGATTTCAAGGCAAATAGATTCAATAGACCCAAAGAATTAACCGAATTAGTTAGAGATGTAACTAGATGGAGGTATGGAATCAAAGCACATCTTGAATCTTCATTAGAGGCATTAAATTTATGGAACGAAGATAATCCTCCCCAACTTAAAGAGATTGAAGAAATTACAAAAGAAGAGAAGAATGGCTTTAAGATGCATTTTGAAATCAATGATGTACCCTTTGAACTATGGACTGAGAAACAAGAGAGATTAAATAGATTTTTCGTCAAAGGTCTTGAATCAGAATTTATTATCAATGATAATAAAAAGGAATTCGATTTAATTTTCTTTTATTAAATGTTGAAATAAATTTATGAAAATTCAATTTCTTAATTAAATCAAATTACAATATTCTTGTCATGATGGATGATTCCCTAAGAGTATCAATATTAAGCGAGGCACTCCCTTACATACAAAGTTTTTCAGGTAGAAAAATTGTTGTTAAGTATGGGGGTTCCATCATGGAAGATGAAAAATTAAAAAAAGCTTTCTTCCGAGATATTGCTCTTTTATCAAGTGTTGGGGTATGTCCAGTAGTAATACATGGGGGTGGACCTGAGATTAATCGTTGGCTGAACAAATTAGGTATATCAACAAAATTCGAGAATGGGTTAAGAGTTACCGATCAGAAAACAATGGAAATAGTTGAAATGGTCCTTATGGGAAGAGTAAATAAAAATATTGTGAGGGGAATCAATAAAACAGGTTCTTTAGCTGTAGGGATTTCAGGACTCGATGGCAACTTAATTCAGTCAAGAGAATTAGGGGATGGTAGTCATGGATTAGTTGGAGAGGTCACAAAAATTAACCCTGAATTATTAGCCCCTCTTATTGAAAAAGGATATATTCCTGTTATTTCCAGTATTGGTTCAACAGTAGATGGCATTTCTCATAACATCAATGCTGATTTTGTAGCAGGCGAAGTTGCTGCTGCAATTAATGCAGAAAAACTTATTCTTCTTACAGATACTCCAGGGATACTAAAAGAAAGAGAGAATCCAAATAGCCTCGTAAAACAAATGAATCTAAAAGAGGCCAGAAAATTTATTGAAAAAAATATTGTCTCTAATGGCATGCGACCAAAAACAGAATGTTGTATTAGAGCCTTAGCTCAAGGAGTAAAAGCTGCCCATATAATCGACGGAAGGATTGAACATTCATTACTTCTAGAAATTTTTACGAATTCAGGTATAGGAACAATGATTAATGCTTGATAATGGATTCATACAACCAAGTTGTTCAAACGGCTGAATTCGCTCTTATAAAAGGTGAATATAATTTCTGTATAGAATATTTGTCCCCAATAATTGAATCATACCCTTCCTCAAGTAAAGAGGGAGTTAATTTACGTACGATATTAATCACTGCTCTTTCGGGAATTAACAAGAAGGAAGAGGCAAAAAAATTTTGCAAAGAACTTTTAAGATCTCATGATTATAAAGTTAGAGAAAATGCGAAGTATTTAATGGAAATTATCGATTCTCCTGAAATTAAAAAACCTGATAATTGGAATATAACTATTGAAAGTAATCCCACCTTAAACAAAAAATCCCTCACTTCTTTAAAGCTGAACAAAAATAATAAAAAGGAAAAAAAGTTTATAAATGCATCAAATATTCCAACCGGTGAAACAAAGCCATTTCAGAAAGGCTTTATATTTATCATTTCTCTATTATTGTTATTACTTATTCCACTTTTAAGCGGCTGCGTTAAAATCGTAGATACCATTAATCTTAGTGAAATTGACTCAATCAATAATAATATCGAAATTAAAAGCAAATACATTAAAAAATTTCCTTGGCAAATAAATTTCGAAAAGAAAATCAAAGAGCTTTTTCCTGATGCAGAAATATCGGAAGGAGAATTAGATTTTTCCTTTAAAAACAAGAATCTAAGTATTGCAAATGCTAAAGAAATCCTTTATAAAATTCAAAAAACTTCTGGTGAATTGTTAGGAGAATCAACAGATCTCACAATTAATAATATTGAAAATAACTTTTTCTTTTTTAAAAAATATAATTACAAGATAGATTTTGATCTTCAAAATCTTTTATACATAGAAGATTTAGAACTAACTCTTAATATTATTACTCCAAATAGAGTAAGTGTTTTAGAACTAGATAACGCTACTGTAGAAGTATCTAAAAATTTTATAAAGTGGAAATTAATCCCTGGGAAAATAAATAGCCTTAATTTCTCATTTTGGAATTGGAACAAATTATTATTAGGCTTTTTACTTATTTTATTGTTAATAGGATTTGCTTATTTTTTGAGGTTTTACAGATACCAGATAGGTTCTAATTTTCCAGAGCTTCCCTCTAATTAGCTACAATTCCGATGGATTAAGATCAATTGATAAAAAAACATTCTTAGGTATTATTTTCCATAGATTAGACCTTTCTGGTAAAGGCAATTTAGAGTTTTCTGGACCATGTATTAATATTTGCCATCTAAATTTATTCCCTACTTTTGCAATTAAACTAGGAGCAGGACCAATTACAGTCCAATTATTATCTTTACAAAAACTTTTCAAATATTTGGCTAATTTAGCTCCAGTAATCTCAGTACTTTCGTAGTTCTCTCCAGAAACTTTTAAAAGGCATACTTTGCAAAAAGGGAATAGTTTTGCATCTTTTCTTAATTTAGAGTTTTCATCTAAAAATCCCTCATAATTTCTATTTTTGAGATACGAGATCACAGGATGACTTGGTTTATATGTTTGAAAAATAACCTTTCCTGGTTTATTAGCTCTACCTGCTCTGCCTGCTAATTGTAGAAATAATTGTAATGATTTTTCTTCTGCAGAGATATCTGGACGGTGAAGTAATCCATCCGCGGCAATAACCACTGAAAGAGTAACATTAGGGACATCGATACCTTTTGCTAACATTTGAGTCCCGACAAGGATATCCGCATTTCCTTTGGAAAACGTTGAAAGAATATTTCTATGACCATCTTTACCTGAGGTAGTATCTCTATCAAAACGAAGTATCCTCAATTCGGGAAATTCATTATTTAAGAACTCAATAACTCTTTGAGTGCCCACACCAAAAGGCTTAAAGGCAGTAGATCCACAATCTGGACAAGTGTTGATAAGTTTTGCCTTATGGTCACACCAGTGGCAGCTAAGCCACTGTGTACCTTTTGAACCTAAATGAACTGATAAAGGTACATCACAACTAGGGCAATTTACAATAAATCCGCAATTTCTACAACTTAGAAACCCGTTATAACCTCTTCTAGGAATCAAAATAATTGCTTGTTCCTTATTCTCTTTAAGCTGAGAAATTAATTCTAATAATTCGCTGCAAAAAATTTTTGTATTTCCTTTTTGAAACTCACAACGCATATCAACAACTTTAATTTCCGGTATTGCAGTACTAGATATTCTCTCTTTCATCCTAAGTAAACTTAACTTTTTTTCATAAACAACCCTTTTCCAAGTCCTCATTGAAGGAGTTGCGCTTCCAAAAATTAGCTTTACTGGATTTCTTTTTACCCTTTCAAGAGCAACATCTCTTGCATCGTAACAAGGCATTGGACTGTCTTGCTTATATGAAACATCATGTTCTTCATCCAATATTATTAAGCCTAAATTCTGAATCGGAAGGAACACTGCAGACCTTGTTCCAATAACTATAAGAGGTTCAGCTTCATCTATTATCTTTTTCCAAATTAAAGTTCTATGCCTTGAAGAGCAATTACTGTGATACTCAAAGACCTCATTTTGAAATCTTTTACTGAATCTATCAATGAGTTGAGGAATTAAACCAATTTCTGGAGCCAGTATTAAACAGCTCTTTTTATTTAATAGTTGATCTTCAGCCATTCTCATATAAACTTCTGTCTTACCAGAACCTGTTTCTCCCCATAGCAAACAAGCATCTCCTTTTTGCATCTGTTGCATTCTCCTATATACTTTTTCTTGCTCCTGAGTAAGATTTGGTCTTTTTAATTCAATACAATCATTTTTAAAAGAACTTAATTTGGAACTAAATATTTTTTTTCTTTTAGTCTTTATTAAAAGTTTTTTACTAACCATTGAATTTATAAGTGTTGAATTAAAACCAAATTTGAGTAATTCGCTTTGCCATTTACCTTTAAGACACAAAATATTTATCAATGAAAGTTCTCTCTTAGTTAATTCATCATTACTTAATTTCAAATCTACTTGAGATTCAATCCATATTTGATATTTACAGTTTTTTGATGATTTATTATGTTTACCAATCCATCCTGGGGGGAAAGCTGTTTTAAACATTTTTAAACTACTTACCCGATAAAATACAGCTAGAGCCTCCATCCATTCACTCCACCAATCTAGGATCACTTTTTTTTGAACAATACTTTCTATAGATAAATATTCAAAATGAGACTCTTCATCAATATTTTTTTTATATTTATCTATTTTTAAAAAAGGATTTTTAGCAATCGCAAGTCCATTTAATAATCTTCCTTTAAGTCTCACTGAAACAATATCTCCAACTTCTACTCCGAGATTATTACCATCTAAATAAGAAAAACTATTACTATGACTGCCAATATCGAGTAAGACCTCAAACTTAAAAAAGGTATTTGATAAATTATTACTTGCCGGCATCAAAACTTTTTCTTAGTATTGGATTGTTGAACATTCCACAAAGTGTTTTTGCACATTGTAAGTATCCTGTTCTTAAGGGAGACATGAAGCTTTGATCATTGAATAAAGAATTCAAAATTGATCTGCCAGTCTGAGAAATCCTAAGACTTTTTACTTTAGGTAATCTATAGCACTATTTAAATTTTTCAACAATTTAAAAAAAACTTTATCTCATCACATTTTGTGAGTAAGTTTTCATAATCTTTAAGGCATATTTTTACTACTAAATGTATAAGATCGCCTTAATTAAAATTTTGCCCAGTTAAATTCACCGTAGAAAGGAGTCCATTATGTGCCCAGTTGCAGCAGAATCAAAAAATTCTAATCCTAGCTCTAAGAAAAAAATTAATAAAAAAATTGATTCAAATTTAAAAAAAAGTCTTGAAGAAGAAAAAATTATCAAGAGTCAAGATCCTATTCAAAGCTCGCAACAAAAACTAGTTAATGATAAAGAAAGTATTGAAAATAATGATGAATTTAATGGTTCAGATGAAGAGGCTAAAGCTCTTGGGAACATAAAACTTGGACCAAAGGGAATATACACAGAAGACTCTATAAGAGTTTATCTTCAGGAAATTGGAAGAATTAGATTATTAAGACCTGATGAAGAAATTGAACTTGCTAGGAAAATAGCTGATCTACTCCAACTTGAAGAGTTGGCTACACAATTCGAGTCTGAGAAGGGGCATTTTCCTTCTGTTAGAGAATGGGCTGAATTAATTGACATGCCTCTTTCTAAATTCAGAAGAAGACTTCTCTTAGGGAGAAGAGCCAAAGAAAAGATGGTTCAATCTAATTTAAGATTAGTTGTCTCTATTGCTAAGAAATATATGAACAGAGGGTTATCTTTTCAAGATTTAATACAAGAAGGAAGCTTAGGTTTAATAAGGGCTGCAGAGAAATTTGACCATGAAAAAGGTTACAAATTTTCTACGTATGCTACTTGGTGGATTCGTCAAGCAATTACAAGAGCTATTGCAGATCAAAGTAGAACAATCAGATTGCCTGTTCACTTATATGAAACAATTTCTAGAATAAAAAAAACAACAAAAGTTCTTAGTCAAGAGTTTGGAAGAAAGCCTAGCGAAGAAGAAATAGCTGAGAGTATGGAAATGACAATTGAAAAATTAAGATTTATAGCCAAAAGTGCTCAGCTTCCAATTTCGTTAGAGACACCAATAGGTAAAGAAGAGGATTCAAGGCTTGGAGACTTTATAGAGGCTGATATTGAAAATCCAGAACAAGATGTATCTAAGACTCTATTGAGAGAAGATTTAGAAGGGGTTTTGGCCACTCTAAGCCCAAGAGAAAGGGATGTCCTAAGACTGCGATATGGAATAGATGATGGAAGGATGAAGACTCTTGAAGAGATAGGACAAATTTTTGATGTTACAAGAGAGAGAATAAGACAAATAGAAGCAAAAGCCCTGAGAAAGCTAAGACATCCAAACAGAAATGGTGTTCTAAAGGAATATATTAAATAAAAAAGTTAAATATAATTTTTCGGCTTTGAAAAGTTAGCAAATATTATCTTAAAATAAATGCGACTTTACCTTAAACTAATCAAACCAATATTTAATGACTAAATTTAAATTAAAGATAGCTAGTAGAAGAAGTAAATTAGCTATGGTTCAAACATTATGGGTTAAAGAGCAACTAGAAAAAAATATTCCTGACTTGGAAGTATCGATAGAGGCCATGGCAACTCAAGGTGACAAAATTCTTGATGTCGCCTTAGCCAAAATAGGAGATAAAGGACTTTTCACAAAAGAACTAGAAGCTCAAATGCTTGTGGGACATGCAGATATTGCAGTGCATTCCTTGAAAGATTTGCCTACTAATTTACCTGATGGACTTACATTAGGATGTATTACAAAAAGAGAAGACCCTTCAGATGCTTTAGTAGTTAACAAAAAAAATAAAATTTATCAATTAGAAAGTTTACCTCCAGATTCAATCGTTGGGACAAGTTCCTTAAGGAGACTTGCTCAATTAAGATATAAATTTCCGCATCTTGACTTCAAAGATATTAGGGGGAACGTTATTACAAGAATAGAAAAACTGGATTCAGGAGAATTTGACTGTATTATTCTGGCTGCAGCTGGTTTAAAAAGATTAGGATTTGAATCAAGAATTCACCAAATTATTCCTAATGAGATTTCCCTTCATGCCGTTGGCCAAGGTGCTTTAGGAATTGAATGTAAATCTGATGATAAAGAAGTTCTTAAAATTATAAGTGTCCTAGAAGATAAGGTCTCGAGCCAAAGATGTTTAGCAGAAAGATCTTTTTTAAGAGAACTTGAAGGGGGATGTCAAGTTCCTATAGGAGTTAATAGTAGTATTCAAAATGATGAAATAGCCCTAATAGGAATGGTCGCATCTATTGATGGGAAAAGACTTATTAAAGATGAATCGATAGGAAATATTAAATATCCAGAGGAAGTTGGTAAGAAATTAGCTGAAAAGCTAAAACTTCAGGGGGCTGATAAAATTCTTTCGGAAATATTTGAACAATTTAGAGAGAAGTAATTTTTGTTAATCAACTAATTTAGGTTCAATTTCTTTTTGGTATCTAGATTCACAATCTTGAATTACTTTTACAGCTTCTTCAATTCCATAAAAGCCATTAACAGTACATGTCCCTGGTTTTTTTAGATCTTTATAATGTTCCCAATAATACTTGGTCTCATTAAGCCAATGTTCCCCAAGATCTTCAAAAGTATGAATATGATCCATTCTCTTATCATCTGATAGGACAGCAATTACTTTATCATCAACTTCTCCTCCATCATCAAATTTCATTACTCCAATTATCCTTGACTCTACGATTGAACCTGGCACTAGTGGTTCTGTAACACTAACTATTTCAATATCAAGAGGATCACCATCCTCATCCCAAGTTCTTGGAATACATCCATAAGCAAAAGGGTATGCAAGTGATGAATAACCAACTCTATCAAGTTTCAAATGTCCCGTTTCAGTAATTAACTCATACTTATTTATAGTATTAGAATTTAACTCAACAATTGTATTAACAATTGATTTTGTATTGTCTGTAAAAGCATCTAAAATATGCAATAAATTTGGGGTAACTCTACTTGGGGGTTGATTAAGATTTGCCATCAAAAAATTATTTTTATTTATCCTACATCCTCACACTCAATCAAATTCTAAAACGTAAATTTTTAGCAGAAATCTTTTATTTTAGATCTCAAATGATTAACAAAGTACTTTGATGTTAGTTCTTCTCCAGTGACATTTCTCACTAGTTTCATAGAGTTAACAGATCTTCCATAGTTGTGAATATTATTTTTTAACCATAAAATTATTTTTTCATATTCTCCATCTTCAACTAAATTATCAATTAATCCTATTTCCTTTTCCATTTGAGAAGAGATTTGTGCACTTATAAGATGACCTAATAAATAAGAAGGGAAATATCCAAATGCTCCTTCACTCCAATGAACATCTTGCAAACAACCCTCAGCATCATTCGATGGTCTAATCCCTAAAAGTTCCTCATATCTTTTGTTCCATTCTGATGGAACATCTTTCGCTTCTAGACCTCCTTCAATTAAATCTATTTCAAGTTCAGTTCTAATTAAAATATGCAACCCATAGCTTAATTCATCTGCCTCAACTCTATTTAAACCTGCTTTCAAATGGTTAATAGATTTCCAAAGTTCTAAATAGTTATTTAAAGAACAACCCTCAGAAACAAAATGTTTAAAAAACCTTTTAGAAAAAGATTTTGATTTAACTATCCTATTTTCCCAAAATAAAGATTGGCTTTCATGAACACCCATTGATGTTGCTTGACCCAAAGGCCACGCAAACCATTGATGACTCTGAGATGGTAAACCCTGCTCATAAATCGAATGTCCCCACTCATGCGCAGTAGCTAGAAAACTTGATAAGGGTTCTCCTTCTACAACTCTTGTAGTAATCCTATAATCATCTGGGCCTAAAGTAATAGAAAAAGGATGGGGAGATTTTGCAACAACTACTAGATCTTCATCTCTCCCAAACTCATCAAGTAATTTAGAACATAAATTTTGCTGAGATTTAGGACTTAAATCCCAATGGTACTTTTCTGATTTATTGAGATCACTTATTAGAGATGGGATAGTTTCTTTAAGTGGCTGGAAAATTTTATTTAACCACTCCAGAGTTAAATCCGGCTCAAAAGGCTGAGCTAAAGTTTCCCAAGGTGTGTATTTATCTGATATTTGTTTTGTCTCTTCAATACGTAATTCGATCAAATTTTTAAAAATTGGTAAGAAAATCTCAAAATCGGATTTTCTTTTCGCTTCTTGCCAACTTTCGTAACCTTTTGATTTAGCTTTAGCAAGTGCTTCAACTAGTTTAGGATCTAAATTTTTTTGCCTATTAAATTCCTTGATTAATAATTCAAGGTTTCTTTTTTTACTTCGAATAATTTCTTGATTTAATGATTTCTCTAAGCCACCTCTAAACTCATCCTGAGCAGCTTTAATTAAATCTGAAAACTCCTCAGAGGAATTTCTCTTATGCAGTATTTTTGCGATATAAGTAAGTTGTTCAGATCTCCAAGACGCTCCTTTCTTGGGCATACCCGTATTTTGATCCCAATAAAGAGTACTCTGTATTGAGCCTAATATTTGAGTTTCTTTTAAATAAGCTCCAAGCTTATTCCATTCTTTTTCAGACAAAAATATTTAAATTAATTATCTATTATTTTAAGACAAAAATATTGTCCTAAGTATAAATTTTTCAAACTATATTCATAATAGGATATTGCTTACGAGGCCTTTAAATATTTATGGAACAAATTTTCTCAAAATTAAACTTTATAACCAACGGGGAGGGGTTCACTGATATTACTGATGATTTAAATTTATTCATACAAAAAAGTAATTTTGATTCAGGAATTTTTTGCTTAACCTCACTACACACAAGTTGTAGTTTGACTATTAATGAAAATGCAGATCCAAATGTTCTTAGAGATCTAGAAACGTTCATTAAATCTATAGTTCCGTACAATTGTTATACCTCGTTATCAAAAGAAAGAGAGAAGATATATTATGAACATTTTCAAGAAGGAGAGGACGATATGCCAGCTCATATTAAAACTGCTTTAACAAATACTAATTTGTCTTTAAGCTTTCAAAAAGGGAGACTCATACTTGGCACTTGGCAAGCAATTTATTTATGGGAACATCGATTTAGTACAAAAAAAAGAAGTATAAGTGTTCATATTATTGGGGAAAAAAAATCAAGTATCTATAATAGTAAACAGTCACAATAAATAGTTATGAAACCATACCTTTTAGAAAATCAGGAATTAAAAGAACTATCTGCAAAAATAGGAGGATGGAGAATTATGACAAATCATATTGAAAGAGAATTTAATTTTAGTAATTTTATAGAAGCCTTTTCCTTTATGACAAAGATTGCTTTAATTTGCGAAAAACTTAATCATCATCCCAATTTGGAAAATGTCTATTCAAAAGTAATAATTAAACTTACTACACATGATTTAGGAGGTATTACTAATTTAGATCAAACGATCGCCTCAGAAATTAATGATATTTTCGACAAATAATTTACAATTTAAACACTACATTCTTTTAAAAATTAAGCATCATAATGGCAGAAAATTTACTCCCTATTACTATTATTAGTGGGTTCTTGGGTTCAGGTAAAACTACACTTTTAAACCACATTTTAAAAAATCAAGTTGGCATAAAAACTGCTGTTTTAGTTAATGAATTTGGAGAAATAGGAATTGATAATGAATTAATTATAAAAACTGCTGAAGATATGATCGAATTAAATAACGGATGTATTTGTTGCACAATAAACGGAGAATTATTAAACACTGTTTCTAAGATATTGGATAGACCTGAAAAAATAGATTATTTAATTGTTGAGACTACTGGACTTGCAGATCCACTCCCTGTAGCAATGACTTTTGCTGGAGGTGATCTTAGAGAAAAAGTAAGATTAGATTCGATAATTACTCTTATAGATGCAGATAACTTTGATTTTGATTTAGAAAACTCAAGTGTTGCCTACTCACAAATTTTATATGGTGATATTTTACTACTCAATAAATGTGATTTAGTAAGTGATACACATCTAAAAAAAATAGAAAGCCACATTAACGGTATAAAAAAAGAACCAAGAATTTTGAGATCAATTAATAGTGAAGTTGGTTTGCAAACAATTATGAGTGTGGGACTTTTCCAAACAGACA
>QCTA01000004.1 GCA_003211335.1 Prochlorococcus sp. AG-670-O11
GAGGAATTATTACAAGAAATGGATATTCGCTTGGTTTTTACAGCACATCCTACAGAGATAGTTAGACATACAGTTAGACATAAGCAAACTAGAGTAGCAAACTTGCTTAAAAAAATACAAGTCGAAGAATTTTTAACACTTGAAGATATCAAATCTCTTAAAATACAACTAAAAGAAGAGATCAGACTTTGGTGGAGAACAGATGAGTTACATCAATTCAAACCATCAGTAATAGATGAAGTTGATTATGCTCTGCATTATTTTCAACAAGTACTCTTTAATGCGATGCCTCAGTTAAGAGGGAGAATTTCTTCAGCTCTTAATGAAAACTATCCAGACGTTCAGATGCCAACAGAATCATTTTGTACATTTGGATCTTGGGTAGGCTCAGATAGGGATGGCAATCCATCAGTTACTCCAGAAATAACTTGGCGTACTGCATGTTATCAAAGGCAATTAATGTTAGAAAGATATATCAAAGCGACTTCTAATCTTAGAGATCAATTAAGTGTCTCAATGCAATGGAGCCAAGTTAGCTCATCTCTTTTGGAATCACTAGAAACAGATAGAGTTAAATTTCCTGAGATTTATGAAGCAAGGGCTACAAGATATAGATCAGAACCTTATAGATTGAAATTAAGTTATATTTTAGAAAAATTAAGATTAACTCAAGAAAGAAATAATTTGTTAGCAGAGGGTGGTTGGAAATTATCTCTAGACAAGGAATTAGGTAACAAAAATCTAGATCTCGTTGAAAAATTACATTACAACTCTGTTGATGAGTTTACTTATGATCTTGAATTAATTAAAAATAGTCTTAATAGTACTGATTTGACTTGCGAGGCAGTAAATCAACTATTAACTCAGGTACATATTTTCGGCTTCTCTTTAGCAAGTTTGGATATACGTCAGGAGAGCACTAGGCATAGCGATGC
The DNA here is from genome assembly GCA_003211335.1 of Prochlorococcus sp. AG-670-O11. The sequence goes on from QCTA01000004.1 coordinate 936, forward strand.
AATACAAGAGCTAACAAATTATCTCGAGTTGTCTAGACAATATGATCAAATGTCTGAAACAGAGAGAGTAAAATGGCTTATTGATGAATTAAAGACAAAAAGGCCTTTAATTCCATCTGAAGTCAACTGGAACAAAAGTACTGAAGAAACCTTTTCAGTGTTTAAAATGGTCAAAAGATTGCAAGAAGAATTTGGTAGTCGCATTTGTCATTCATATATCATTTCAATGAGTCATAGTGCATCTGATTTACTTGAAGTCCTTCTTCTTGCAAAAGAGATGGGACTGATTGATCAAAGTTCCCAAAAATCAACATTATTAGTTGTCCCTCTTTTTGAAACTGTTGAGGATCTTCAAAGAGCTCCCGAAGTAATGGAGCAATTATTTAAATTAGATTTTTATAAATCATTATTACCAAAAGTTGGAGAGAGTTTTAAACCTCTTCAAGAGTTAATGTTGGGTTATTCAGATAGTAATAAAGATTCAGGATTTTTATCTAGTAATTGGGAAATTCATAAAGCTCAAATTGCTCTCCAAAATCTTTCAAGCAAAAATAATATACTTTTAAGACTTTTTCATGGTAGAGGAGGTTCAGTAGGAAGAGGGGGAGGTCCTGCTTATCAAGCCATATTGGCTCAACCAAGTGGGACACTTAAAGGCAGAATAAAAATTACAGAACAAGGAGAGGTTTTAGCTTCTAAATATAGTCTTCCAGAGTTGGCTTTATATAATTTGGAGACCGTCACAACAGCAGTTATTCAAAATAGTTTGGTTAATAATAGACTTGATGCTACCCCAGAATGGAATGATTTGATGACTAGGTTGGCAGAAACATCAAGGATACAATATAGAAAATTAGTACATGAAAATCCCAATTTACTAACTTTTTTTCAAGAAGTCACTCCAATCGAGGAAATTAGTAAATTACAAATATCAAGTAGACCTGCAAGAAGAAAAAAAGGTGCAAAGGATTTATCAAGTTTAAGAGCAATCCCATGGGTTTTTGGATGGACGCAGAGCAGGTTTCTTTTGCCAAGCTGGTTTGGAGTAGGTACAGCTTTATCCGTGGAATTAAAATCAGATCCTGAACAAATTGAATTACTAAGAGTACTTCATCAAAGATGGCCCTTTTTTAGAATGCTTATATCTAAGGTTGAAATGACATTATCTAAAGTTGATTTAGAAGTTGCTAAATATTATGTTGAAACACTTGGTAGTAATGAAAATTCAAAATCGTTTAGTGAGATTTTTAATGTTATCTCCAAAGAATATAGTCTCACTAAATCCCTTGTCCTTGAAATAACAGGTAAAAGTAAGCTTCTAGAATCTGATAGAGACTTAAGAGCATCTGTTAACTTAAGAAATAAAACGATAATTCCATTGGGATTTTTACAAGTTTCACTTTTAAGAAGACTTCGAGATCAAACAAGACAACCTCCAATTAGCGAGTTTCTGGAGGATAGAAATGAGTCTAAGAGAGCTTATAGTCGTAGTGAATTATTAAGAGGAGCACTTTTAACGATTAATGGTATTGCAGCAGGCATGAGAAATACAGGATAATCTTTGCAATATTTTTCCACAAAAAAATTAACTCTGCCGGAGGGTTATTTTATTAATTCTTCTCAAGTACCAACTGCTAAGGATTTAAATAGGCTTTTATTAAGTTGTGGTTGTGAGTCAGTCCCCATGCAAAAGATATCTCTTGCTATTAAGAATAGTAATTTTTTCTTTGCGATTCAAAATGAATCAAAAAAAAAGCTCCATGGTTTTGTAAGGGTCACATCAGACAAAGGGCTGAATGCTAATTTATGGAATCTAAGCGCTGAGCAAGGAAATAATCAAAATCTTTTTTACTCAATATTACTTCAAGCGACTCTTGAAAAAATAAATAGAGAAATGCCTGGATGTAGTATTTCTGTTCAAGCCCCAGTATCTTCATTTAAAAGTTTAGAAGAATATGGATTTATACTAGACCCTAATGGTATTAGGGTAATGGGTTATAAATTGTAAACTGTACATACGAGCATGGAGGGAGTCGAACCCCCGACTCTCAGAACCGGAATCTGATGCTCTATCCAACTGAGCTACATGCTCTTAATTTTTCAATTTCTTTAAAGAAATTCTAAATATCCTAAATTTAGCTAATTTAATTAAGGAATGCTTTAAAAAAATCTTTTTAAATAACTTAAAAATTATTAATTTCCGAAACCATAAAAGTTTTGAGGTAGACCTTAATGAGAAAAGAACTATTGTGCTTGGTTGTAATGGTATTGGTAAGTCAAATTTACTTGAATCAGTCGAAGTTCTCAGTCAATTAAAATCTAGAAGAGCATTTAGTGATAAAGATTTAATACAAAACGATAGCGACATGGCTGCTATTTTTGGTCAAATTGATTTTAAGGAAAATTTGAAAGTCAATTTATTTAGGAAAGGTGCTAAAAAGATTTATGTAAATGACTTTTTATTGAAAAAACAAAGTGAAATACACAATTATATTAGGAGTGTTTGTTTCTGTTCTAATGATATTTACATTGTTAGAAGTGAACCTGGTTACAGAAGATATTGGATTGATAAAGTTGTATCTCAGCTTGAACCGGTATATGTAGAGCTGATCCATAGATTTAATAGACTTTTAAAACAACGAAGTCATTTTTGGCGTTCAGAGAGCTTTCAAAAAAAATCTTCAGAGGTTATTGAAAGTTTTGATATTCAAATGTCATTAATAAGTACAAGAATTTTTAGACGGCGTAAGAGAGCGATATTAAAAATTAAACCATATGTTGAATATTGGCATAATCATTTAAGTAAATCAAAAGAACAAATTGGCATAAATTATCTTTCTGGTTTAGAAAATATCAATCAAGATGAGGAAGATGAAGATGTCATAAGTAAGAAAATAGCGGAACAACTACAAAAGCAGAGGTCAATAGAGGCTGTGACTGGTAAATGTAATTTTGGTCCACATCGTGATGATATAGAATTTCTTATTAATAATATTTCTATAAGAAAGTATGGCTCATCTGGTCAGCAAAGGACTTTTATTTTAGCTTTAAAAATGGCTGAACTTGATTTATTACGCAACATGATTAATTTGCCTCCAATTCTTATATTGGATGACGTTTTGGCTGAGCTTGATGTCACTAGACAAAATTTATTACTGAATTCAGTAGGAAAAGATAGTCAATGTTTTATAAGTGCAACGCATTTGGATAAATTCAATCAATCTTTTGTAAGCTCTTCGCAAATGATTCACTTATAGTCAAAAATGTTGTAATTTTTAGTTAATCTATATTTCAAATACAATTAATTAATGGAAGTCCCTAAAATTAATCAAACTTTCAAAGCATTGCATAAGGAAAAAGAATTATTTTATAAAAGTAAGCATTTTTTGTTAGAGCTTTATAGATGTGATTTCGAAAAACTAAATGATGAATCTTTTTTGCGTTGCACGTTAAATAATGCTGCTAAACTCGCTAATGCAACAGTTTTGAATCTAATAAGTAATAAATTTGAACCTCAAGGAGTTACAGCAATTGCTTTACTAGCTGAATCTCATCTTTCAATACATACTTGGCCTGAAGCTCATTATTCTGCAGTTGATATCTTTACGTGTGGACAAAATATGAAGCCAAATATAGCTTGTCAATACTTAATTAAAGCTTTAATGGCTGAAGAACATCTCTTACGTATAATTAATAGAAATCCTCCTTCAAAAGTTCATAGTCAAATAAAAACAATAAATTAAATTATGAAGTTTTTCGATTTAGCTTGCCGCTGATTAAACCCTCGAGATCTAGGCTTGTACAATTGAATCCTAGATTAGCGAAATATTGAACTAATTCATTAAAATCGTACTTTTCACAAAATATTTTTAATTCATTTTGGGGAATTTCTATTCTCGCTGTAGAACCATGACATCTGACTCTTACTTCTGAGATACCCCCTTTTTTGATGTATTCTTCGGCTTTTTCTACCATATTTAGCCTTTCATTTGTTATTTGATGGCCATAAGGAAATCTTGATGATAAACAAGGTTGAGCAGGTTTATCCCACCATGGGAAACCTAGTGCTCTTGAAATATCTCTTATATCTTTTTTTGTAAACTTAAATTTTGCTAAGGGAGATAAAACTCCTGCTTCTTTAGCTGCTTGAATCCCAGGTCTGTAATCGTCGAGATCATCAAGATTAACACCATCGCAGACAATTTTAAAATTGAGTTTTTTAGACAAAAATGTGGTGTGTCTATGGAGCTCTTTTTTGCATGCAAAACATCTATTTTTAGGATTTTCACTGTAACTTAATTGATCTAATTCTGATGTCTGAATTTCTAAATGTTGTATCCCAATCCATCTTGCTTGACTTTTAGCTTCATCAAGTAATGTTTTAGCTAATGCAGGAGAAACACCTGTAATTGCAATCGCTTTACTTCCTAATTGCTCGAATGCTAAGGAAGCTACTAATGTACTATCTACTCCGCCTGAATAGGCAACACAAATACTATTTTGATGTTTAATAAATTTTCTAATTTCCTTGAGTTTTTCATTTTGCTCATCAGTAAGGATTTCAAGTTGATAGAACATACTAATTTGATTAAAATTTAGATTAAAATATCGATAGGTTGTGTTTATTATTAAATTCTTAATAATATTATTAAATATATCCTAGATTAAATTTACTTACTTTTTAAATTGACAAATACTAGTAGAAATAAAGGTATTGGTATTGTTACCGCAAATGACAGTCAAGAAAGATCCAAAGGTCAATTACATATTTACGATGGGGAAGGAAAAGGAAAAAGTCAGGCCGCTTTAGGAGTGGTATTAAGAACAATCGGTTTAGGTATATGCGAAAAAAAACAGTCTAGAGTTCTATTGCTTAGGTTCTTAAAAGGCCCTGAGAGGGCATATGATGAAGATTCAGCAATAGAAGCATTGCAAAGGGGTTTCCCACACTTAATTGATCATGTAAGGACAGGTAGATCTGAATTTTTTAATGCTGATCAAGTTACAAAATCTGACATTGCTGAGGCTGAAAGAGGTTGGAATATTGCTAGAGGAGCAATCGCAAGTTCTCTTTATTCTGTTGTTGTTCTTGATGAATTGAATCCTGTTCTAGATTTAGGGATGCTTAATATTGAGGAAGTTGTTAATTCTCTTCAAAATCGACCTGATGATTTGGAAATAATTATCACAGGAAGAGCAGCACCCTCTTCACTTATAAGAATATCTCAACTACATTCGGAAATGAGACCACGTTTAAGAGGGAATTTAAATAAATCTCATAGAAAAATCAATAATTCCGGCGGAATTGAAGTTTACACTGGTGAAGGGAAAGGTAAATCTACCAGTGCATTGGGTAAAGCTCTGCAAGCAATTGGTAAAGGAATATCTCAAGATAAGAGTCATAGAGTTTTAATATTACAATGGCTAAAAGGTGGTAATGGTTATACCGAAGATGCTGCAATTGAAGCTTTGAGAGAGAGTTACCCACATTTGGTGGACCATTTACGTTCTGGGAGAGATGCCATAGTTTGGAGGGGTCAGCAACAGCCAATTGATTATGTTGAAGCTGAACGGGCCTGGGAAATTGCGAAAGCAGCTATCCTGAGTGGTTTATATAAAACTATTATTTTGGATGAATTAAATCCAACAGTTGATTTAGAACTTTTACCTGTTGAATCTATTTATCAAACTCTCATAAAAAAACCTGCAGATACTGAGGTTGTTATTACTGGGAGATGTAAGAATGAACCTTCATACTTTGAACTGGCAGATATATATTCTGAAATGGTTTGTCATAAGCATTACGCAAATATTGGAGTAGATCTAAAGAGAGGGGTGGATTATTAAATTTTCTTCGTAGAGTTAATTTAATAGTATTTGATTGATTTTTTTGATTCCCCCTTCTATAGATTTTGAGGGAATTTTAAATTTCATCAAAATTTTTGATGCTTTTTCTGAACGTTTTCCCAATTGGCATAATGTGAAAATTTCTTTACTCAAACTTTCTTTTTTAATAAATTCTAGGTGAGATTTTTGTTCGAGATTATTGAGAGGTATAGAAATCGAACCATTTAAAGAGGATTTATTAAACTCTTCTTTTTCTCTAACATCAATTAGAAGAATTTTTTTTAAATTTGCTTTGTATAAAGTATAAAATTCTTTAGGATTGATTTTTTTGATTTTGACATTCTCTTGGCATTCCATTTCTTTATAAAAATCACCAAACTGAGAAAGGTTTTTAATCTTTTTATTTAAATGATCAGCTTTTAAATTTAAGGTTTTTATGTTCATATTTAGTAGGTCAAAAATCATAACCTTGCCATCAAGAATTTTCCCTTCCTTTAGCATGATTTTTATTATCTCATTTACTTGTAAAATCCCTATTAGACCTGTTGAAACTCCTACAACCCCAAACTCTTCACAGCTTGGTATGCTGTTTTTTGCAGGTGATTCTGGGAGTAAGTCTCTTAAATTGGGACTCTTTTTATTTAAATTAAACACACTTATTTGCCCTTCAAAACCTTGAACACTTCCAAAAACTAAAGCTTTATTAAGTATTACGCATGCATCGTTTATTAAATATCGAGTACCAAAGTTATCTGAACAATCACAAATAACATCAAAGTCTTTAATGATTTCAATAATATTCTTTGAGTTGATTCTCTCATTAAATGTTAATACTTCAACATTAGGATTAAATCTTTTAATTCTTTCTCGTGCAGAATGAATTTTTAAATTTCCGACTGTATTTGTTTCATGAATGATTTGTCTCTGTAGATTTGACTTCTCAACTTGATCATTATCAACGATTCCAATTCTTCCTATTCCTGCAGCTGCAAGATAAAGCAAAACTGAAGATCCCAGTCCTCCTGCTCCGATACATATTACTGAACTATTTTTTAGTTTTAGTTGGCCTTTAAATCCTATTTCTTTTAATATTAAATGCTTTTTGTACCTTTCTTCTTCATCTAAAGATAAGAAATCAGATTTTTGATCAGATAATATTGTCATTATGCTATTTCAAATAAATAATCTATAAAATATAATAATTTAAATAATAATTTTAGCTTTTATATTTTTTATATGGATGCAGTTAATTAATGTTTTTTGTTAGAACAAGATCATATTGTGAAGTTTTTATAAATATAATTTCAGGCGAAATATCTAAGAATTTTATTAGTATCAGTTATTCTTGTGCAATACAAAATGTTTCGGTTCGGAATTATGCATAACAAAAAGGTAGTCAACAGACAATTTTTCCGATACTGTCTGGTTCATATATAAGTTGACTGAATTCATGAGTGATAACACTCCTGAGTCAAATCAAGACTCCGGCTCCGAAACAAACTCAGAAAGTAAAAGCTTTTCAGAGAAGTATTCTGATGTGATGGGAAAAATCAATGAAACACTTGGAACTATTGATTGGACCCAAATGGGAAAATACGGTAAAGCAGCGGGCATAATTGCTGTTGTAGTTATCGCTCAAATAATAATTAAAGTTGTTATTGACACGATTAACTTTTTCCCAATTATTCCTGGCCTACTAGAACTTCTAGGCGTAGTGGTTGTTGGTCAATGGAGTTGGCAAAATCTCCGTACAAGTGAAAATCGTGAAGCAGTATTAGAAAAAGTTCAAAATCTCAAAAAAACTTATTTAGGATAAATTTAGCTTACATACTCAATATCTTTTTGATATAACTTTGAACTTGATTATAATATGAGCCTCCAAACATATTGGCGTGATTTAATATGTGATAAAAATTATAAATAATAGTCCTTTTTTCATATCCTTTTTTAATTGGAATAATTTTTTGGTAATTTTCGTAAAATTCACTTCGAAAATTACCAAATAATCTCGTCATAGCTATATCAACTTCACAATCTGCCCACCAAGATGCAGGGTCAAATATTACACCCTTATTTATTTGATTTACTCCAATATTTCCCGACCATAAATCACCATGAACAAGAGAGTTCATTGGCTCATGGTCATACAGTTCTGATCGAATTTTTAACTTTATCTTATTTTTAATATCAATTTCTAAAAAATCTTTTTCTAAAATTGCTAATTGAGGTTCAATTCTTAAATTAATAAAACATGTAATCCAATTCATTTCCCATCCTTTGACTTGATTTGTGGTTCCTATATAACCATGTATCGGATAGCCAAAACGTGTTGGACTAAATTTATTTGATTCTATGTGCATTTCTCCTAAACCTTTTCCTAATTTTTGCTGATCATTATTGTTCATATCTATCCATTCCATTAATAAAAGTTCTACATTATTAACTTCTAAGTAGGAAATGATTTTGGGAACAATTAAGTTTTCATAATTAATATAGTTTTGTAAATTCGTAAGACATGATTTTTCAAATTTAAGAAATTTAACTTTTCTTACATTTCTTTTAAGAAAAAATTTGGCATTTTTAAATTCTATTTGCCAAGACTGGTGAATATCTCCCCCAAAAACTTGTTTTATGTTTTTTGGTGATCCTTCTCCTAATTGTTTACAAATTTCGCTAAGTTCGATGTAAGGTATTTTTTTCATTTAAATGTCCAAGACTGAAATTGTTGTTGTTGGTGCTGGTATCGCGGGACTTACATCTGCAGCAATTTTATCAAAATTAGGGCTTTCAGTGACTTTGATTGAGTCACATACTCAATCAGGAGGTTGTGCAGGAACATTTAAAAGAAAAAAATATATCTTTGATGTTGGAGCAACACAAGTCGCGGGTTTGGAAGACGGGGGAATACACTCTAAGATTTTCAAATTTTTAGGTATTCCTCTTCCTGAAGCCTCTATCTTAAATCCAGCATGCATTGTTGATTTAAAAGATGGCAGCAACCCGATACCAATTTGGTATGACAAAAACGAATGGATTAAGGAGAGGGAGATACAGTTCCCAGGTAGTCGTAAATTTTGGCAACTATGTAATTTAATTCATCAGAGTAATTGGACTTTTGCCAATAATAACCCTGTATTACCCATTAAGAATTTTTGGGACTTTTCTCAACTTCTTAAAGCATTGGTTCCAACTAATCTAGTAACAGGACTATTGATTAGAGCAACGATCTTTGATCTTTTGCGTATTTGTGGATTATCTAATGATGAGAGATTAATTAAGTTTCTTAATTTGCAATTAAAGCTTTATTCACAAGAAGATGTTTATAAAACTGCAGCTCTATATGGTTCTACAGTGTTGCAAATATCTCAAAAACCACATGGACTATGGCATTTAAAAAAATCAATGCAGGCTTTAAGTGATGCTTTAGAAGATTCATTAAAAAAAAATGGGGTTAATATTGTTTTCGGGCAAAAAGTAAATTCCATAAATTTTGATGATATAAAAAAGATTTGGAAAGTTTGTGCAACATCCAATTTAGAGAAGGTAGATTACTACGCCGATAATGTAATTTATACACCACCTCCACAATCTCTTTTGAAACATCTAGAAAATCCAACAGATAAAGTTTATAATTATAAAAAAAGAATACAACGTCTTCCTGATCCAAGTGGTGCATTAGTATTTTATTCCGCTTTAAAAAAAGATCATATTAAATTAATCTCTTCAAATCATTATCAATTTGTTTCAAATGAATTAGGATCTCTTTTTGTATCCATAAGTGATGAGGGAGATGGAAGAGCTCCAAAAGGGGAGATTACACTAATAGCAAGTCTTTTTACAAAAACGAATGACTGGTTTAGTTTAGATAAACATGATTACATAAAGAAAAAAAAGGAGTATCTACAAAAAATATCAAAGGCACTTGAAAATCAATTTGATATTTCCTCTGAAAATTGGCTTCATAAGGAATTGGCTACTCCATTAGGATTTGAAAGGTGGACTAACAGGCCAAATGGAATAGTAGGTGGTCTAGGTCAAAATACGGAAATTTTTGGATTATTAGGATTGTCAAGTAGAACTCCTTTCCAAGGTTTATGGTTGTGTGGCGATTCAATATACCCAGGAGAAGGGACAGCAGGTGTTAGTCAGTCAGCACTTATGGTTTCAAGGCAAATCTTAGCTTCAAAAGGGATTAATGATTTTTCTTTATAAGATTTTTTAATTTGTAAAATTTGATCTTATTTCTATGGCTTTTGACAGTTTTTTAGAGAGTAATTCCCACTTATTATCTTTTATTAAAGCTTCAATTTCATTAATATTTTTTTTGAAGTCTTTAATTGCTTTTAAAATATTTGTCTGATTATTTATAGCCAAATCCAAACCTAAATTTGGATTTCCACCACCTACTCTTGTTGTGTCAGCATACCCTTTAGCTGCAAGTCTTTGAGTTAGTTCCAATAGCGATTTATTGTTCTCTGCATTTGCAGTTTGTATTAATGAAGATGCAATAAATATTGGTAAATGAGATATTAAAGAAACTGCTTCATCATGTTCTTTTGGGGATGCTTTACAGATCTCACATTGCATAGAAGTTACTAGATAACTCAATGTTTTTAATGAATGTGAATTAGTTTTCGCAGTAGGAGTGATAATCCATTTTGCATTTTCTAATAAACTTTCGAAACCTGATTCAACTCCTTTTTGTTCTGTGCCTGCCATAGGATGTGATCCAATAAATAATGGATGTATTTTTTCCCATGTATTAATTATTGGTTCTTTTATAGAACCGACATCAGTCACTATTGCATCTTTTGGGATTGCATTTATTAAATCTTTAGAAGGATGGATTAGATCTTTAATAGGTAATGCCAATATTATTAGTGAGCATTCTTTAAGGATTTCAAAATCGCAACTAATAAAATTCGCAAGATTTCTCTCAATTGCTTTTATTTTATTGAAATTATTATTCGTGACTCCATAAATAGTATGGTTTAATCTTTGGAGTTTTAATCCTATTGAACCACCAATAAGTCCTAGTCCCACAATTCCAATATTCATTGATTTATAAATTTGAGGCTTTTTTATATTGATACCAATTTTTTGTATATTGAATTCATGTTTTTGTAATTTGATATTACTAAAATTATATAATGCTTGAAATTTTAAGTCATCAATACTTAAAAAGATTTATTAGATCCCATCAGACTGATTGGGATCACATTTACTCTTTTGGGCGAATAATCTCTAAATGTCTTCAAACAAATGAAACTTATCTAATTAACTCAGAAATTTTTTCTACTAACAATTGGCTCTCTGCTTTATTGATTTCTATATTTTTATTTGAAGAAAATTCGACTTTTGTGTTATCTGATGAAAAATTAGAATTTTTAAAAAACAATCTACTAGAGGAATTAAAAAGTTTTGGGTTTAATTTTATTTTAGAAAATGATCAAATAATTTTTTCAAATCATCGAGTTCGTTTTATCACTCTTGAAAACTTGCTAGATGATGTAAATATTTTTAGTATTAGAAATCATCGTATCATTTTTTCTGGGATTGAAAATATTAAAGATGATTTAAAAAATTACTTTAGAATTGCATTACTGAAAAAGAATTGGTTTTATAATTTCGATGAATCATCATCTTTAGGTCAAAATATTATTAGTACCTATAACTCACTAAAAAAGAAGTTTTTCTTGAGAAAAGTTTTAGATAATAGAAATATATTTTTAGATAACGAGGAATTAAGCTTTCTTTCTAAGTTCTTTTATGAAAACTCTTCATATTCTGATCAGTTTTTGAGGGTAAGTAATGCTCTTTCTGAAGGTTGGGCAAGCTGGGTAACTTTGGATGATATAAATTTTGAGTGGAATTTTTATTTAGAACCTTTAGATGAACTTTCTCAGATTAAAAAATTACTAATTAATAATAAATTTGTTTTTTTATCAGGTTTAAGAAAAGATAATTTTTTTCAAAAGTATCTCAAAAAAGAAAATGTTGAGATTGATTTGGTTGTTAATTTTAGGAGTAATTTTAATGAAAAAAAGATTTTAGTATATGTTCCGCCTAGACAAATGCTCCCAAATCATCCAATGTTTACAAAAAATATTTTTGATAAGTGTAAAAAATTAATTGTTTTCTCAAAAGGTCTGACCTTAGTATTATCTGATGACGTTGATTTGAAGCTTAAAGTTGCTACGGAATTAGCATCTATCTATGGGAAGCGAGTTTTGCTAGAGACTATTCCTTCTCTTAATAATGAGATTCTATTTGCTAGTTATATTTGGTGGATGCATAATTCTTCTTTAATAAAAAGTCCACAACAAATAATTATTCCATTGCTACCTATCCCAAACATGGCGGAGCCTATAAATGAAATTACTGTTTCTCATAAAAAAAATCTGTCTAAAGATTGGTTTAGAGAATTTTTACTTCCTGAGGCAATACAAAAACTAGAAAAGTCAATTTCCCCTCTTAGAAAAAACTCTGGTAAATTAATAATTCTTGATGGAAGAGCAAATAAAAGAAAATGGGGACAGTCAATTTTACGAAGTATTCAACCTTCAATACAAATAAACTATATGCTTCCCTACGATTAGGTTATTATTCAGGAAATATCGTTAAATATGGGAGAAGCAAAAAGGAGAAAATTTTTAGGTCTTCCGCCTAAAAAACACAATCCCAAATCTAAATCAGATGAGTCACCTAGGTTATTTAAATGGCTACCTTTTACTATTGCTCAGAGAGACAGCTTAATTAAATTAAGTATAAAAGCTAGTTGGTATGGCATTGCAGGGTTAATAATTCTGTGGGTAGTTGTTAGATTTATTGGACCTGCTGCAGGATGGTGGACTCCTGCTGATACATTATGAATCTAAGCTACTGTTTTAATATTGTTAGCAATTACTGCATTATCTGGATTACTATTTAATACTTTCATCGAATTAGAGCTTACTTCAGTTCCTTCTGTCAGTTTGCTTTTTACAATAGATTCTACTTTATTCTTTATTTCCAAGTTCTGATCTAACCAAATGATTGTGTTATCTCTTCCTTGACCAATATTTTCTCCTTCGTAACTATACCAAGCACCTCTCCTAATTATAATATTAGTCTCTTCTGCTAAATCTAATAAACATCCTGTTGTGCTAATCCCTTTACCGAATAGGATGTCAAATTCTGCAATTCTAAATGGAGGAGCAACTTTATTTTTTGCTACTTTAACTTTTGCTCTTATTCCATATTCTTCTGTACCTCTTTTAAGAGTCTGAATTCTTCTAATGTCAAGTCTTACAGATGCATAAAATTTTAAGGCATTACCTCCTGTAGTTGTTTCAGGATTTCCATATGTGACACCGATTTTTAAACGTAATTGATTGAGGAAAATTACTGTACATCCTGACTTTCCAATATTTCCTGTTATTTTTCTCATTGCTTGACTCATTAGTCTTGCTTGGCTCCCTATTACATGATCTCCCATTTCACCTTCTATTTCTGCTCTAGGAGTTAGTGCTGCTACTGAGTCAACAACTACAAGGTCTACAGCAGTTGATCTGATGAGCTGGTCAACTATTTCTAAAGCCATTTCACCTGTATCTGGCTGCGAGACTAGTAAATTCTCAACATCTACTCCTAAAGATGCAGCATAGACTGGATCTAAAGCATGTTCAGCATCTACAAAGGCTGCTATCCCTCCATTCTTTTGAACTTCTGCTATCGCGTGAAGCGTTAAAGTTGTTTTCCCTGAACTTTCAGGTCCGTAAACCTCAACTACTCTTCCTTTTGGATACCCTCCTCCTAATGCTAAATCTAGCGTAAGAGCGCCTGTAGATATTGTTTCCACTTTCATCCTTGAAGCATCGCCAAGCCTCATTATTGACCCCCTCCCAAAATTCCTTTCTATTTGCCCTAAGACTAGATTTAATGCTTTGTTTTTCTCTGTAGATGAGGATTCTTTCGAATTTCTGTTTCTTTTTTTCTTCTAAACTCATTTTTAAATTTATTGATAAGTTCTCATAATTATTTTTAAATTTATAATATTTAAATAAATTTAAAATTAATAATTACAATTCTATAGTACATCCGTACTTTAGCCGAAGATATTTAAATTGCAAGTAATTCTTCTAAACTTTTCAACTTTAATAATTTAATATCATTGGGCAGATTCGTTCTATCTATATTTTTTAAGTAGCCCCAATCAGCTAAGTAGCAAGGGATATAATTGGTGACAAGGTTTTGCTTTATATCAATTAGTGTATTTCTCCTATCTTCTATAAATCCCATAATTTCAAATTCTTTCGAGAGGTTAGATATAATTTGGACCTTTGTTCCTGATTCATAGCCAAAAATTAACTCCGGAAAAATATTTAATTTTTTTAGAATTTTGTTTGCAAATAGCCTTCCTTTGGTTGTTATGATACCTGTCTTGATATTGTATTTCTTTATTTTTTCTATAAAATCTATAACTTCATAAAATGGGCGATGTAACTTTATCCAACTGTCAAAATCTTTATCTATTTGATATTTTCTTGCTTCATCAAGTCCTTTTTGTAACTCTTCAGCAACCCAAGAATTATCTGATAAAACTTTCTGACAATTTTGATTATATCTATTTAGAAAATCATATTTATTTTGATTGTTTAGTGGATCTTCTTTTTTGATAATTTGGTGGACAATGATTAACATTTCCCATCCATATTTAACCCAGGGTCTCATTTCTATGAAAGTATTTGAAACTTGTTTATAAAGATTTTGATCAATTAAGACGTTTGGAGAATTTAGATATTTTTCAAAAGCTAATAATGAACTATGCCAGTATTCATCCATTCCATCAACAATAACTCCATCAAAATCAAAAAGAAATAATTTTTGGGAGCTCACTCAACTAGGTTTTAGAACTGGGCCGCTAGGATTCGAACCTAGGAATGTCGAGACCAAAACCCGATGCCTTACCACTTGGCGACGGCCCAATGAAATTTTATTTTAATACATTACTAGATTTTTTTCTATGAAAATATAAATTTTTATTCTAGATTTTCTGTGATTTTTTTAATTTACTTGACATAGAGGGATTATCTGGTTTTCCATGGGCTGAGCAATTTTTGTGCTTTTTTTATTGCTAAAGCCATTTTTTCTGGATATTCATATAATTTTTTATTATTTTTGTTGGCATCTTCAATAAGTGGTTGCATTATTTTTCTAGCAGAACTCCCAAAGGCAATTCCATCAGGAAAATTATCTATTTTTAAAAACTCATGAGTTTTTTCATTTGTTCCTCCGGCTAATTGAATTAAACCTGGGGGAAGATGAGATCCTATATTATTCCATAATTTAACTGTATCTTTTCCTGTGGCTGGAGCTAGATCCCCAGACATAGGTCTTCCATCTAGTTGCCAAATAAGCGGCACATTTTGATCAACAAGAATTTCATATCTTTCCCAGAGTGCTTTTAAAAGATCTTTTGCTCCTTTTTGGGATTGATTTAATCCACAACTAATAGATATTTTTTTTAACTTTATTCCTGAAGTTTTGAGAATATTTGCGACTTTTTTAAAAGAATCTAATCTATTAATTTCAGTATGAATTTCTACTGCATCAGGTTTTATTGCTTTTAGAGTATGTGGCAAGTCATTATTCGACAATTTATATTCATATTCAGAAATTAAATTTAGGGGACAACTATTTATACATCTTCCACATCCATAGCATTTATTTTTCTTAATCCCAGAATAATCAATTGCAAAGGTAGGGCAAATCTTTTCGCATGGCCTAGGACAACTAGAGGGGCATTTCGATGGATCAAATTTAGCTTTGCGAAAATGTATGTCTTTTCCATCACTAATGCTTATCATCAATCCAGGAGATGCACCACATACTTCTTTCGCCCATTTGATACCATTTCTGGCGGCTTCAACTATGGATTGATCAGCAGCAACATCAATATAGTCAACTCCAGCAGCGGAATAAATAGCACATAAATCTTCTATGGCAACAATATCTTCATTGCTCGCCCCACAAATTAATTTAACCCATTTATCGGATACCTTTTTATTCTTTTCAAAGAACTCAATTTCAGAATCCATTCATTATGTAATCATTTAAAGATTTCCATTCAAGTTTTCTAGAACCACCCATTTCAACAACTATTTTAAGTTTGTTATCTAAAGTACAGATTTTAATTAAACTCTCTAGCTCGGATTTAGATAAGACTTGACCTTCCAATAGCCATAATAATTTATCCTTGTCGTTTTCATTAAATAATTCTGACGCCTGAGGGATTACTTGCTGTACTTCCCCAAGAGCACCATTTCTCCCAATACTTTGATGACCAAGATGAGGTGGCCTTATACCATGTAATTCTAGTAAAAATACTTCAGGATCTCCTAGTCCTCTAGCAGAGGTTATGTAAGTTTTAAATCCTTTAGCTCTCATTCTTCTTAAAAGACGAGTTTCATATCCGCCCTCAAGAGGCGCAAACATAGCTAAACATTTATTTTTATGTAAATCATTATGAAACTTTTTCCCTGTAAGAAGTAATGGCATAAAAACATTCCGTATATCTATATATTATTTCATTTTATGGTACTTGATGATGTACAATTTATATTCGGTGAATTTTTATATGCTAGCAAGCTAGCCTAGCCTCTGGAACTTTCACATTTTTTAGCGTTTCGTTAAAGAAATCTGAGATTGGTTAAACCCGAAGAGAAACTATCTTATTTAAGAAAAGTCTTGTTCTCATTAATAAATTAAATTTTTGATTGATAACATTGTTGAAACTTGAAAGAGATTTGATAATCAATCAGAAATTGTTTACGAGCTAGCCTACTCAAATCTTATGTCTATAGGAATTTTAGGAAAAAAATTGGGCATGTCCCAATTATTCGATCAGGATGGGAATGCAGTACCGGTTACTCTTATAGAGGCTGGCCCTTGTCGAGTTACACAATTAAAATCTCAGCCTTTGGATGGTTATACAGCTATTCAGATAGGTTATGGAGTATCAAAAGATAAGCATGTGAGTAAGCCAGAAAAAGGACATCTACTAAAGTCAGGTGAAATACTTTTAAAACATTTAAAGGAATATAGAGTTGAAGAGACTTCTTCTTATGAGATTGGAAAAGAAATAACTGTTACAAATTTTGAGGTTGGACAGAAAGTCGATATTAGTGGAAAATCTATGGGTAGAGGTTTTTCTGGATATCAAAAAAGACATGGTTTTAGTAGAGGACCTATGAGTCATGGTTCCAAAAATCATAGAGCCCCAGGATCCACAGGTGCTGGAACAACTCCAGGGAGAATTTATCCTGGTAAAAGGATGGCAGGAAGATATGGAGGTAAAAAAATAACCACAAAAGGTTTATTAGTGGTCAAAATTGATGATCAGAAAAATTTGCTTGTAGTTAAAGGTTCGGTACCAGGCAAACCTGGCTCAATATTAAATATAAGGCCTAATAATGTAGTAGGTAACGAAGGAGGGACAAGATCATGACAATCTTAGAAACTTTAAAATGGGATGGTAAAAAAGCTGGCAAGGTTTCAATTAACCTAAAAGTTGCCAAAGAGACATCCTCTGCTGATTTAATCCATAGAGCTGTTCTTAGACAACTAGCTAACAAAAGGCAGGGCACTGCATCTACTTTGACAAGGTCTGAAGTACGTGGAGGCGGGAGAAAACCATATAAGCAAAAGGGTACAGGTAGAGCTCGTCAAGGATCAATTAGGACTCCATTAAGGCCTGGGGGCGGGGTAATTTTTGGCCCTAAACCACGTTCGTATAATTTAGATATGAATCGAAAAGAAAGAAGATTAGCACTTAGAACAGCACTAATGTCTAGGATTACTGATATCAAAACTGTGGAAGATTTTGGTTCTACATTAGATCAACCAAAAACTAGTGAGATAATTAATGGTCTTTCTAGATTAGGAATAGAAAAAACAGAAAAGGTTTTAGTTATTCTTGATAATCCCTCTGAAGTTATCAAAAAATCTATTAACAATATTGAAAAGGTAAAATTGATTTTTGCTGACCAATTAAATGTTTTTGATATTCTTAACGCTAATAAACTAGTTATTGGTCAATCAGCAATTGATAAAATTCAGGAGGTTTATGCATCATGAGTAAATTATTTGATTCCCGTTTAGCAGATATAATTCGTAAACCTGTAATTACAGAAAAGGCGACAAATGCGCTAGACCTTAACCAATATACTTTTGAAGTAGATCATAGAGCCGCGAAGCCTCAGATAAAGTCTGCAATAGAGGCCTTGTTTAGTGTTAAAGTTATAGGAATAAACACTATGAATCCTCCAAGGAGAACAAGAAGAGTCGGTAAATTCTCCGGGAAACGTTCTCAAGTCAAAAAGGCAATTGTCCGTCTTGCTGAAGGAGACAAAATTCAATTATTTCCAGAATCTTAAGGAGTATTTATTATGGCTATTCGTAAATTCAAACCCTATACACCTGGAACTAGACAGAGAGTTGTCACCGATTTTAGTGAGATTACGGCCTCAAAACCAGAAAAATCATTAATAGTTTCTAAGCATAGAAATAAAGGTAGAAATAATAGAGGAGTTATAACCTGTCGTCACAGAGGTGGAGGACATAAAAGACAATATAGATTGGTAGATTTTAGAAGAGACAAAAAAAATATTAATGCTAAGGTTGCTGCTATTCATTATGATCCTCATAGAAATGCTAGGCTTGCACTTTTATTCTATGAAGACGGAGAGAAGAGATATATAATTGCACCAGCCGGAATAAAAGTTGGTCAAAATGTAATTTCAGGTGAAGGTGTTCCAATTGAAGAAGGTAATGCAATGCCCTTATCTTCCATGCCATTAGGATCGAGTGTTCATTGTGTTGAACTTTATGCTGGCAGAGGTGCTCAAATGGTTAGATCTGCAGGAGCAAGTGCGCAACTAATGGCAAAAGAAGGTGATTATGTTGCCTTAAAACTCCCATCTACCGAAGTTCGACTTGTACGAAAGGAATGTTATGCAACTTTAGGTGAAGTGGGGAATTCGGAAATACGTAATACTAGTTTAGGAAAAGCAGGCAGAAGAAGATGGTTAGGTAGAAGACCTCAAGTAAGAGGAAGTGTTATGAACCCATGTGATCACCCACATGGAGGCGGAGAGGGAAAAGCTCCGATTGGTAGAGCAGGCCCTGTAACTCCTTGGGGAAAGGCAGCCCTTGGACTGAAGACACGTAAGAAAAACAAGCCAAGTAATAAATTAGTTGTTCGAAAACGTCGTCGCATTTCTAAGAGAAGTAGAGGGGGAAGAGATTCTTGATTACTACTATTTCTATTTCTATTTCTATTTCTATTTTATAAATTATGGGACGTTCATTAAAAAAAGGCCCTTTTATTGCAGATAGTTTGCTTAAAAAGGTCGAAAAACAAAATACTGATAATGATAAATCAGTCATCAAAACATGGTCTAGATCATCGACTATCCTTCCTGTGATGATTGGTCATACTATCGCGGTTCATAATGGTAAGGCCCATATACCAGTATTTATAACCGAACAAATGATTGGCCATAAATTAGGTGAATTTGCACCGACCAGAACTTATCGTGGCCACTTAAGAGACAAGAAGGGGGCAAGATAAATGACAAAAACAACTGAAATGACAAAAATAGCCATTGCACACGGTAAGTATATTCGTGGCTCTGCATCAAAAGTAAGAAGAGTTCTCGATCAAATAAGAGGAAAATCTTATAGAGATGCACTAATTATGTTGGAATTTATGCCATATCGATCTACCGACCCAATTACTAAGGTTTTAAGATCTGCCGTAGCAAATGCAGAACATAACTTAGGCATGGAACCCTCCACTTTAGTAATTTCTTCAGCATCGGCTAATAATGGTCCGGTCATGAAAAGGTTCAGGCCAAGAGCACAAGGAAGAGCTTTCTCTATCAAAAAACAGACTTGCCATATTAGTATTTCTGTTGAATCTGCTCCTAATCAAACTAATACAGAGGTACAAAACTAATGGGTAATAAAATTAATCCAACAGGGCTTAGGTTAGGTATTACCCAAGAACACCGTTCAAAATGGTTCGCCACTTCAAAAACTTATCCAGTTCTTCTTCAAGAAGATAATAAAATTCGTACCTTTATCCAAAAGAAATATAGTACAGCAGGAATTAGTGATGTTCTAATTGCTAGAAAAGCGGATCAGCTAGAACTTGAATTAAAAACAGCTAGACCTGGGGTGATTGTAGGAAGGCAAGGAAGTGGTATTGAGGAATTGAGGTCAGGTATTCAAAAAACTATAGGAGATAGAACAAGGCAGGTTCGAATTAATGTAGTTGAAGTGGAGAGAGTTGATGCGGATGCATATTTACTTGCAGAATACATCGCACAACAATTAGAAAAAAGAGTTGCCTTTAGAAGAACTATAAGGATGGCTTTGCAAAGAGCACAAAGGGCTGGTGTTCTAGGCTTGAAAGTACAAGTAGGTGGAAGACTTAATGGTGCAGAAATAGCTAGAACAGAGTGGACTAGAGAAGGAAGGGTTCCTCTTCATACTTTGAGAGCTGAGGTTGATTATGCACTACGTGAAGCTAATACAACGTATGGTGTTTTAGGAATTAAAGTTTGGGTATTTAAAGGGGAGGTTCTTCCGAAAGAAGAACAAACTATTCCTGTTGGAGCTATTCCAAGAAGGAAAGGTAGTCGGAAACCTCAGCAATTTGAGGATCGTTCAAATGAGAATTCATAGGAGTCATAACAATGCTTAGTCCAAAACGTACTAAATTCCGAAAACAACATAGAGGCAGAATGAAAGGAATTGCCTCAAAGGGTAATACCATTGCATTTGGTCAGTTTGCACTCCAAGCTCAAGACTGTGGTTGGGTAACTGCTCGTCAGATTGAAGCAAGTAGAAGAGCAATGACAAGATATGTGAAACGTGGTGGAAAAATATGGATTCGTATTTTCCCAGATAAACCAGTTACTATGAGACCAGCTGAAACCAGAATGGGATCAGGAAAAGGTAATCCAGAGTTTTGGGTGGCTGTTGTAAAACCTGGAAGAATACTATTTGAAATGGGTGGGGAAGAAATTACAGAAGAAATTGCTAAAGAAGCTATGCGCTTAGCCCAATACAAATTGCCAGTGAAAACAAAATTTATTTCTAGTGATAAAAATTTAAGTAGTGGTTCATCAGTAGAAGCAAAGATAGATAAAGAATCGTCAGAGGAGGTTAAAAAATGAAAAACTCAGAATCTTTAAAAGAATTTAAAAAGTTAAATTCTTCTCAAATTACTGAAAAAATTGATCAATTACGCAAAGATCTTTTCGACTTGAGATTCAAGCAGGCAACAAGACAGCTTAATGAAACACATCAATTTAAAATTATCAAAAAACAAGTTGCACAATTACTTACTCTTAGTAAAAGTCAATCCAATTCTCAAAAAACCGCTGATTAATTATTACTATGGCACTTAAAGAAAGAATCGGTACTGTTGTAAGCGACAAAATGGACAAAACAGTTGTTGTTGCCGTAATCAATAGATACCCTCACCCAACTTATAAAAAAATTGTAAGTAAAACTACTCGCTACAAAGCTCATGATCCAGAAAATACATGTGTTTTAGGTGATAGAGTTAAAATTAAAGAAACAAGGCCTCTAAGTGCTCACAAAAGATGGGCAATAGAGGAAATTATAAACAAAACAATTAAGGTTGAGGAGGATAAAAAATGATTCAACAGGAAACTTATTTAACAGTTGCTGATAACAGTGGAGCTAAAAGACTTCAATGCATAAGAGTACTTGGTTCAAATAGAAGATATGCGCATGTTGGGGATGTTGTAGTTGCATCAGTAAAAGACGCCTTGCCAAATATGGGGGTTAAAAAATCAGATGTAGTTAAAGCAGTTATCGTAAGGACAAGACATACTTTAAGAAGAAATACAGGCAACTCAATTCGTTTTGATGATAATGCAGCTGTTTTGATTAATGAAGATCAAAATCCAAAAGGCACTAGAGTTTTTGGTCCAGTTGCAAGGGAATTACGCGATAAGAATTTTACAAAGATTGTTTCTTTAGCTCCGGAGGTTATTTAAATGTTGGACTCAATTAAACAAAATAAAAACTCCAAACGAATAAAAATGAGACTTAAAACAGGAGACTTAGTCAAAGTTATTAATGGTAAAGAAAAGGGCAAAACTGGTGAAGTTTTAAAAACTATTCCATTAGAGAATAGAGTCGTCGTCAAGGGAATAAATCTTAGAACAAAACATATAAAACCGACTCAGGAAGGTGAAAGTGGGAGAATATTAACAGAAGAAGCATCATTGCACGCTTCGAATGTAATGTTTTTTTCAAAGGATAAAAATCTAATAAGTAAAATAGAATATTTTATTGATAAAGAGGGAGTTAAAAAAAGGAGATTAAAAAAAACTGGTGAGCAAATTGATTAAATTGTTCATCAAAAACGAGATCTCAATTTTCTTATTACACAATTCTGACAAAGACCAGAATTAATACCAAAAATCATGACTCTTAAAACTCGCTACAAAGAAACAATAAGACCAAAGCTTTTTAAAGATCTTGGCCTTCAAAATATTCATCAAGTACCCAAGGTTATTAAAGTTAACGTAAATAGAGGTCTTGGAGAAGCTGCTTCAAATTCAAAAGCTTTAGAAGCTTCTTTAAATGAAATGGCTACTATTACCGGACAAAAAGCTTTGGTTACCAGATCTAAAAAAGCAATAGCAGGCTTTAAAATAAGAGAAGGTATGGCAATTGGTTGTACTGTTACCTTAAGGGGAGACAGAATGTATTCTTTTTTAGAAAGATTTATCAATCTTGCATTACCAAGAATTAGAGACTTCAGAGGTGTTAATCCAAAAAGCTTTGATGGAAGGGGTAATTATACTTTAGGAATTAAAGAACAATTGATATTCCCTGAAATTTCATTTGATAAAATTGATTCCATTAGAGGAATGGATATAACAATTGTTACCACGGCCTCAAACGATCAAGAGGGTAAAGCTCTCCTGAAAGAGTTAGGAATGCCTTTTAGTAATTAACTTTATACACATGTCAAATCACGATCCTATTTCAGATATGCTTACTCGTATAAGAAATGCGAGTCAAAAAAAGCATACATCCACTGCAATTCCAGCTTCTAAAATGTCTCTTAGTATAGCTAAAGTACTCCAAAAAGAAGGCTTCATAGCTGATATTAATGAAGAGGGTGAAGGTTACAAATCACAAATAGTTTTAGGGCTTAAATATAGTGGTAAAAATAAATTCCCAACTATCAGATCAATGCAAAGAGTAAGTAAGCCTGGATTGAGGGTTTATAAAAATACAAGGGGCTTACCAAAAGTTCTAGGGGGTATTGGAGTTGCTATAGTATCAACTTCAAAGGGTGTAATGAGTGACCGTGACGCAAGGAAACAAGGTATCGGTGGCGAAGTTCTTTGTTATGTTTACTAAGGAGAATTAATTATGTCAAGAATAGGAAAATCTCCAGTTCAAATACCAGAAAAGGTATCTGTTGATATTAATGGATTGAATATTACCGTAAAGGGTCCAAAAGGTGAATTAAAAAGACTGATGCCTGAAGGTGTCAATTTTGATCAAAAGGAAAATCAGATAATTGTCACTCCAGCAACTTCCAAAAGATATTCAAAGGAAAGGCATGGTCTTTGTAGAACGTTGATTTCAAACATGGTACAGGGAGTTACTGAAGGATATTCAAAGAAATTAGAAATAGTAGGAGTTGGATCTAGGGCTCAAGTTAAAGGAAAAAATTTGGTAGTAAGTGCCGGATATAGTCATCCAGTAGAAATGACCCCCCCCGATGGTATAACATACAAAGTTGAAAGTAACACTAACGTAACTGTATCTGGAATTGATAAAGAAATTGTTGGAAACGAAGCAGCAAAAATCAGATCAATCAGACCTCCAGAACCTTATAAAGGTAAAGGGATAAAATACCAAGATGAGAGAATCATCAGAAAAGCTGGTAAATCCGGCAAAAAATAATTGCTTTAAAATCATGGCTAAACTTTCAAGGAAAATTCAAACTCAAAAACGTCATAAAAGATTAAGGAGATACTTAATCGGTAATAAAACTCGTCCACGATTAGCAGTTTTCCGTTCAAACAATAATATTTATGCCCAAGTTATTGACGATGATGCACAACAAACTATTTGTTCTGCATCTACCATAGATAAAGAACTTAAGGCGGAATCAGATAAATTATCCTCTAATTGTAATTCTTCTTCAATTGTCGGCAAGTTATTAGCTAAAAGAGCAATTAAGAAAGGAATCAAGCAAGTAATTTTTGATCGTGGAGGTAATCTATATCATGGAAGGGTTAAAGCTCTTGCTGATGCAGCCCGTGATGCAGGCTTGAATTTCTAAATATTCATTTTTATCATGACAGACACTCCAACAAAACAAGAAAATCAGTCAAAGACTGAAATTACACCCTCATCTAGTCCTAATGAACAGAGGAGAGGTAATCGTAATAATGATCGAAAAAGAAATAGAAGAGGTGATTCCAAAAATGAGAGGGATTCTGAGTGGCAAGAAAGAGTTGTTCAAATTAGAAGAGTATCTAAAACAGTAAAAGGTGGTAAAAAAATGAGTTTTAGAGCAATTGTTGTTGTTGGTAATGAGAAAGGGCAAGTAGGAGTAGGAGTGGGTAAGGCTGGAGATGTTATTGGAGCAGTTAGGAAAGGAGTCTCAGATGGTAAAAAACATCTTGTTAGAGTTCCTTTAACTCCAAATAATTCAATACCTACCTTATCTATAGGGAGAGATGGAGCCGCGAATGTACTTATCAGACCTGCTGCACCTGGTACGGGTGTAATTGCTGGTGGGTCAATTAGGACAGTTTTAGAATTAGCAGGTATAAAAAATGTCTTAGCTAAAAGATTAGGTAGTAAGACTCCCTTAAATAATGCGAGAGCTGCAATGGAAGCTCTTTCCCAATTAAGAACTCACAAATCTGCCTCTAGAGAGAGAGGAATTTCTCTTGAACAGCTTTACTCTTAAAAATCATGACTTCAACTTTAAATACACTAAAATCGAACATTGGTTCAAGAAAGAAAAAATTAAGAAAAGGTAGGGGTATCGCAGCAGGTCAAGGAGCCTCCTGTGGTTTTGGTATGAGAGGGCAGAAATCTCGATCCGGCAGACCTACACGACCCGGGTTTGAAGGTGGTCAAATGCCTCTCTACAGAAGAGTTCCCAAATTAAAGCACTTTGAAATTATTAATCAAAAAAACTTTTCAATAGTTAATCTAAGTAAATTAAATGATTTTAAAGATAGTGAAATAGTCAATATAGATTCACTTGTGAAAAAAAAGTTGTTATTCAAGCCGAAATTCCCACTTAAAATCTTAGGTAATGGAGAAGTTAAAGTAAAATTGAAAGTTCAAGCTCATGCATTCACTAAAGTTGCTAAAGAAAAAATAGAAGCTGCAGGTGGATCTTGCGAAATTATTAATAATAAGTAAATTTACTTATAAATTTAATTACACTTTCCGATGTTAATTAACAAAAGTAGAAATCCTAGTGCTTCAGAAATAGGCACTCAATTATTTTTAAATAAAGAGTTAAGGAATCGAGTTTTAACAACTTTAGGTCTTTTACTTTTGGTACGAATGGGGATTTATATACCAATGCCTGGGATTGATAGAGTTGCTTTTAAAAGTTTTATTGATCAGGGTGGCCAACTAATTGGCTTTCTAGATATTTTTACCGGAGGAGGAATTTCAACCTTAGGAATATTTGCACTTGGAATTTTACCCTTTATTAATGCTTCAATTATTATTCAACTTTTGACTGCTTCTTTACCTGTCCTTGAAGATTTGCAAAAAAATGAGGGTGAAGCGGGTAGAAGAAAAATTGCTCAGATAACTAGATATGTTTCTCTGGGATGGGGTTTTTTACAAAGTATCATATTTTCATTAATTCTTAGACAGTACGCAATCGAGGGTATAAGTGAGACAGCTTTTGTTTTGCAAACATCTATTGCCCTTGTGACAGGCTCAATGATTGTAATGTGGTTTAGTGAAATTATTACAGAGAAAGGTATAGGTCAAGGAGCCTCATTGGTGATCTTCTTAAATATTGTTGCAACTTTGCCAAAAGCTTTGAGTTCAACTATTGAAAAAGCACAAACTGGTGATCGAGGAGATGTTCTCGGTATAGCAGTTTTACTTGGAGTTTTTTTACTAACAATTATAGGAATAATTTTTGTTCAAGAAGGAGCAAGACGTATACCCATTGTTAGTGCAAAAAGACAGATAGGTAATTCTTCAATACTTCCAACTAGACAAAGTTATCTGCCATTAAAGTTGAATGCTGGCGGAGTGATGCCAATTATCTTTGCATCTGCCTTGATATTTTTGCCAATAACGGTTGCAAATGTTACAGGCAATCCAGTTCTGATTAAATTAGCTGGCAGTTTGAATCCAGGTTCTTCTAATCCATGGCCATATGCATTAACGTTTTTCGCTTTAATTTTAGGTTTTTCATACTTTTATGCTTCTCTGACCATTAATCCAGTAGATGTAGCATCTAATTTAAAAAAGGGGGGAGTTGCTATTCCTGGGGTAAGACCTGGTTCTAATACAGCAAATTACTTGTCAGGTATTCAAAATAGGTTGACACTATTAGGAGGATTATTTTTAGGTTCGGTGGCAATAATCCCTGCGGCTGTAGAAAGAGCAACTAATGTTCAAACTTTTCAAGGTTTAGGGGCCACTTCTCTTTTAATTCTTGTAGGAGTTGCAATTGATACTGCTAAACAAATTCAAACTTATGTTATTTCTCAGAGGTATGAGGGTTTAGTTAATAATTAATGAAAAAACACATACTATTTTTAGGACCACCTGGAGCAGGTAAAGGAACTCAAGCTGCTCTCTTAAGTAAAGCCAACACTTATTTACATTTATCTACTGGAGAATTATTAAGAACAGAAATTGACTTGGATACTGATTTGGGTAAACAAGTAAAGGATATTATGAATAAGGGGGAACTTGTAAGTGATCAATTAGTTTTAGAAATTGTTAAAAAGAATTTGGATAGAGATAATAAAGGTTGGATTTTAGATGGCTATCCTAGAAATTTGTCTCAAGTGCATTCTTTAAATGATGTCTTGTTGAATATAAATCAACCTTTAGAGGTTGTATTTTATTTAGATATACCAGATGAAGTTTTAATAGAACGTTTACTTGTAAGAGGAAGAAAAGATGATAATGAAGAAACTATTAAAACAAGATTAAAAATCTATAAGGAAACTACAGAGCCATTGATTGAATATTATAAAAATCTCTCTTTATTAGAATACATTAACGCTGATGGCGATCTAAAAATAATTTCTGCTGATATAAAACAAAAAATGGCTTGATGATGATGTATAATAAAGAATTAACATTTTAGTGAGAAAACCTCATGAAGGTTAGAGCCTCAGTAAAAAAAATGTGTGACAAATGTCGTGTTATTCGTAGACATGGCAGGGTAATGGTTATTTGTACCGCTAGCCCCAGACACAAACAGCGTCAAGGTTAATCTTTGACGAAAATAAATTAAAAACCTTTTACTAATTCGAAACAAGTGGCCAGGATTGCAGGAATAGACATACCTCGTGAAAAACGAGTTGAAATTGCACTTACATACATCTATGGAATTGGTCTAACAAGATCAAAATTGATCCTCTCAAAAACAGGAGTTAATCCTGATATTCGTGTAAAAGACTTATCAGATAATGATGTACAAAAATTGAGAGGGGCTGCAGAAGATTTTACTGTAGAGGGTGATTTGCGTAGACAAGAGGGAATGGCTTTAAAACGTTTGCAAGATATTGGTTGTGTTCGAGGCAGAAGACATAGAATGAGTCTGCCCGTAAGAGGACAAAGAACAAGAACTAATGCTAGAACTAGAAGAGGCTCAAGAAAAACAGTTGCTGGAAGAAAAAAATAAATTATTTTTAAACAGAAACTAAACTTATCTATCTAAATTGTTATGGCAGCTCCAGTAAAAAAAACAGGCTCAAAGAAATCAAAGAAAAATGTGCCAAATGGTGTAGTGCATATTCAAAGTACCTTTAATAACACTATCGTATCTATTA
This sequence comes from Prochlorococcus sp. AG-670-O11, assembly GCA_003211335.1. Next base: position 28,892 of record QCTA01000004.1, read on the forward strand.
CTGATACTTCAGGTCATGTAATTTCTTGGTCTTCTGCAGGAGCTAGTGGATTTAAAGGTGCCCGAAAAGGAACACCATTTGCGGCTCAAACAGCTGCCGAAGCGGCAGCTAAAAGAGCGCTTGATCAAGGGATGAGACAAATAGAAGTATTAGTTAGAGGCCCTGGCTCAGGTAGGGAAACCGCCATAAGAGCTTTACAAGTTGCCGGTTTAGAAATAACTCTAATAAGAGATGTAACTCCATTACCTCATAATGGATGCAGAAGACCTAAACGTAGACGCGTTTAGAACTAAACCATTTCCCCAACCCCCAAACTTTCAACCCTTTTTTTCCGTGTTGCAATACCAGATTGACAGAATTGATCATCAAATATCAGATGATCGCTCCCAAACAGGAACATTTTTAATTGGTCCTTTAGAAAGAGGACAAGCTACAACTCTCGGTAACTCTTTAAGAAGAGTGCTTATGGGAGGACTTGAAGGAAGTGCTGTTACTGCCGTTAGAATAGCAGGAATTAACCATGAATATGCAACTATCCCAGGAGTTAGAGAAGACGTTTTAGATATTCTTTTAAATTGTAAGCAACTTTCTATTAATAGTTCCAATCCAGAGCTTGAGATTGGAAGATTAGTTGTTAATGGTCCAATGGAAGTAAAGGCAAATGACATACAGTTTTCTTCTCAAGTTGAGATAGTTGATGGTGAAAAACCTATTGCAACTATTCAAGATGGACATAATCTAGAGCTAGAAATTCATGTAGAAAGAGGTGTTGGCTATAGGCCTGTAGATCGCAGAAACCAAGAAACTACATCTATTGATTTGCTTCAAATCGATGCTGTTTTTATGCCTGTTAAGAGAGTTAATTTTACAATAGATGAAACTGCAGTTGCAGAAGGAGCAACTGGAAGAGAAAGATTAAAAATGGAAGTTGTAACAGATGGTTCAACGAGCCCTGATGATGCAATTGCAGAAGCAGCAAACCAGTTAATTGAACTTTTTCAGCCGCTAGCAACTGTTACAATGGTTGAAGAAATACCTGAAGAACCAGAACCTTCTCCTGAAGCTCAAATTCCATTAGAAGAACTAAACTTGTCCGTTAGAGCTTATAATTGTTTGAAAAGAGCACAAGTCAATTCTGTTTCAGATTTGATGGGATTCAGTTACGAAGATCTTTTAGAAATTAAGAACTTCGGTTCGAAATCTGCAGACGAGGTTATTGAAGCTCTTGAGCGAATAGGAATTTCAATTCCACAAAGCAGAACTTCTGTTTAACAAACTTTTCAGATTATGAGACATCAACTTAGAATTCCTCTTTTAAGTAAACCAGCTGATCAAAGAAAAGCTCTTCTTAGAGGTTTAACTACACAACTTATTAGAGAAGGTAGAGTAACAACTACCAAAGCAAGGGCTAAAGCGTTAAGAAATGAGGCAGAAAGAATGATCTCCTTAGCAAAGGAGGGTACCTTATCTGCCAGAAGAAGAGCTATTGGTTACATTTATGATAAAAAATTAGTTCATTCACTATTCGATAAAGCTCAAGAAAGATATGGAGATAGAAATGGTGGTTATACAAGGATTGTTAGAACTGTTGCTAGAAAAGGAGATAATGCCCAAATGGCCATTATTGAACTTGTTTAAAAAAGAAAAATAAAACTTTAATAATAACTTTTGAAAAGAGTAGCTTTAGTTATCCAATACGACGGATCCTATTATTCAGGTTGGCAAAGACAAAAAAATGCAATAAGTATTCAAGAGACAATAGAAAATTGCCTTTTTAAAATATCAAATCAAATTATAAAAGTATTTGCTTCAGGTAGAACAGATGCTGGAGTTCATGCATCTGGCCAAGTAGTTCATTTTGATATTGATTTTGTAATTCCCATTGATCGTTATGCAGACGTACTAAATAATAGATTGCCTCAGACAATTAGAATATTAGAATCAGTAGAGGTAAAAAGTAGCTGGCATGCTTGCTATTCTGCAATTTATAGACATTATCGTTACGTAATTAATAATAGTAGGATACCTAATTTGTTTTTAAATAAGTGGTCATGGCATAGATACCAAAATTATCTTGATGAGTTTTCAATGTCAAATGCCTTAGATGGAATGATTGGAGAACATGATTTTTTTGCTTTTCAAAAGAGTGGAAGTAATAGATCAACTTCTGTAACAACAATAAAATATATAAAATTAGAAAGGTCTGAGGATTTGATATTAATAGATATAAAAGCCACAGGATTTCTTTATGGAATGGTCCGTTCAATTGTGGGTCAACTTGTTTTAGTCGGAGAAAAGAAAATTACACCAGATATTTTTAAAGATAGATGGCTTTATAAAAAGAAACATGATGTTCGCGAATCAGCCCCAGCTAATGGCTTATGTTTTGTTAACTCAGTATATGAAGAAAATATTTTTAAAAGAATTAATAAAATTGATCTTTATCCGAAATTTGTAATTAGCGGTTACTCCTAGTTATGATGATTCTGTATATCCAAAAAATATTTAGATAATCAAAAATAATTGTTTATTCCTCCATTAATAATGTAGAATTTAAGACTTAGATAAATTTATTCTGGTAAAATTTTATAAATGAATAAAACTATTACTCCCTCCATAGAGACTATTCAAAGGAATTGGTTTTTAGTTGATGCTAAGGATAAGACACTTGGTAGACTTTCTACAGAGATAGCTTCTGTCTTGAGAGGAAAAAATAAACCGACATTCACCCCTCATTTGGATACAGGTGACTTCGTTATTGTTGTTAATGCTGAAAAAGTAGACGTATCAGGCAAAAAAGCATCACAGAAATTATATAGAAGACACTCTGGTAGACCTGGAGGAATGAAAGTTGAAAAATTTGAATCTCTTAAAGAAAGAATTCCTGAGAGAATAATTGAGCAAGCCGTTAAAGGAATGCTTCCTCATAATTCATTGGGTAGACAGCAATTCAAGAAATTAAAAGTTTATAAAGGCTCAGATCATCCTCATGCGGCACAAAATCCTGTATTATTAAATAATTAATTTACTGAAATGAATAGTCAATTAAAAAACAAAGCGGTTTATTGGGGTACTGGAAGAAGAAAAACTTCTGTAGCTAGAGTACGTTTAATACCAGGAAATGGACAAATTAAAATAAATGGTCGTTCTGGTGATGATTACTTAAACTTTAACCCTTCACACATAAATTCAGTTAGAGCACCTTTACAAACTTTAGGTCTTGAAAATTCGTACGATATATTTGTAAATGTTTTTGGTGGTGGTTTAACAGGTCAGGCAGATGCAATTAAGCAGGGAGCAGCTAGGGCTCTTTGTGATTTATCACCTGATAACAGGAAGCCTTTAAAAACAGAAGGACATCTTAGTAGAGACCCTAGAGCGAAAGAAAGACGAAAATACGGACTTAAAAAAGCTAGAAAAGCTCCTCAATTCTCTAAACGTTAAAACATTTTTTATTATGCCTAAATCAGAAATTCATCCTAAATGGTATCCAGATGCAAAAGTTATTTGTAATGGAGAAGTTGTAATGACTACAGGCTCAACTAAGCCTGAATTACATGTTGATGTTTGGAGTGGTAATCATCCTTTCTTTACTGGAACACAAAAAATTCTTGATACTGAAGGTAGAGTTGATAGATTTATGAAAAAATATGGAATGGGTTCTGCTGATTCAGCTACTTCAAAAGAAACAAAAGAATCAGATAAATAAAAATTTAAGAATCAAAAACTAAGTAAATTTTCAATTGGAATACACAACATTAATTGCAAGGTTGAAAAATGCTTCAGAAAATTTTTTAAATTTGGAGACCCAGCTGGCTGATCCCGATATTGCAAATAATCCTAAAAAACTAGAATCAATAGCAAGAGAAAGATCTAAGTTAGAGCCTTTGGTTCTTGATTTTAATCAATTGATTGATACAGATAAAGAAATTA
>QCTA01000005.1 GCA_003211335.1 Prochlorococcus sp. AG-670-O11
CAACGGCTAAACCTCCATCACTAACATCATGGGAAGAAGCAATATAATTTTTTGAAATTGCATCTCTTAAAAAAGCTTGACAATATTTTTCATCTTGTAGATGAATCTTTGGAGGTCTCCCTGTAACTAAACCATGAAAATACTCTAAATAAGAACTTGCTCCTATTGAAGATTCAGAAGCATTTGAACCAATTATCCAAATTTGATCATTTATATTTTTCCATCCTGAACTTATAGCTTTATCTACATTTTCAATAATTCCTACCATTCCAATCACAGGAGTAGGATTAATAGGAGTTACTTGATTATCTTTATTTTTTGATTCATTGTATAAAGAAACATTTCCTCCAGTAACTGGAGTTTCTAATTCAATACAAGCTTTAGAAATTCCATCACAAGCTGTTGAAAGTTGCCAATATCCTAATTCAGTATCAGGAGATGAAAAATTTAAATTATTAGTTATAGCTATTGGCTCAGCGCCAATACAGCTCACATTTCTTGCAGATTCTGCAACTGCAGCAATACTTCCTCTATAAGGATCTAATAAAACCCATCTACTATTACAATCTACTGAGGCAGCAACACCGGAAAAAATATTCTTTTTACTTTTCTGATCTTGTTCTCTAAGTCTTATTAATGCTGCATCTGCCTCTCCAGGCTTAAATACAGTATTTGATTGTACTTGAGAATCATATTGTCTATACACCCAACTTTTAGAGGCAATTGATGGATTCGATAATAGTTGAAGAACAATTTCAGAAAAAGAATATTCTTTTTTATCTTTTAAAGAAAAAATTTTATTTTTACTGATAACTGGTAATTCATTCTCTAACCATTCCCATTTCTTTAATAAATCATTGGGAGGTTTTTTAATTGCATTGTGTATGTTGATTGGAGTCTCATCAGATAAAGCAGAAGTAGGTATCTCAGCTACTATTTGATCTTTTTGGGAAATAATAACATCTTTTTTAGATATTACTTCACCAATAACACTTGCAAATAGTCCCCACTTTTTGAATTGGTTAATAAGATCATTTAGTTTTTCTTCTTTAACAACCAACAACATCCTCTCTTGAGATTCAGATAACAAATATTGGTAAGGAGACATATCATTTTCTCTAGCTGGTACTAAATCTAGATTAATGGATATTCCTAACCCCCCGTTTGCAGCCATTTCAGCACTACTACATGTTAATCCTGCAGCTCCCATATCTTGAGCAGCAAGTACATTTCCTGTTTTAAAAGCATCCAAACAAGCTTCAATAAGACTTTTTTCAATAAATGGATCCCCGACTTGAACTGCGGGTCGATTATCCAAAGAATTAGCAGTTAATTCAGAACTAGCAAAACTAGCCCCTCCTACACCATCCTTTCCTGTCGTATTTCCTACATATAAAACGGGAGAACCTACTATTTTTGCTCCTGAACAAACAATTTCATCAGTCTCTAATAAACCTAAAGCCATAACGTTAACTAAAGGATTTCCTGAATAACTATCGTCAAAATCTATTTCTCCGCCAACAGTAGGTACTCCTACACAATTTCCATAATGAGATATGCCACTAACTACTCCACGAAGTAGAGAAACATTAGATGACTTATCAAGGTTACCAAATCTTAAAGAATTCAAAAGTGCTATAGGTCTCGCACCCATGGTAAAAATATCTCTTAAAATGCCCCCTACGCCTGTCGCTGCTCCTTGAAAAGGTTCAATTGCAGAAGGATGATTATGACTTTCTATTTTAAAAACAAGTTTTTTATCATTCCCAACATCAATAACACCTGCATTCTCACCTGGACCAACCAATACATTTTTTCCTGTAGTAGGAAAATTAACTAATAATGGTTTTGAATTTCTATAACAACAATGTTCAGACCACATTACTCCAAACATCCCCAATTCTGTTCTATTTGGTTTTCTTCCTAATCTCTTACAAATCTCTACATAATCATCACTAGTTAAGTTTTCAACTTTAAGTGATTCATTAAGATCATAAGTATCGTTATTTAAAAAATCTATCATTAATTAAATCCAAGGGTCATCTTCTCTGTTGCTTCTGAAAGATCTTACTTCTTGATCTTTATTATAAAAACTATTTTGATTAAATTCTGATTTTTGGTTTATATCTTCATCTTCTTCAAGCCAATCTTCTAATCTATTTGTTGCTGAATTTTTCATATCATCAAAACGATCAATTATTTTTTTTCCTTTTTTCAAAAACTGGTATTTGAAACTAGATTTTATTAAAGGCAAATCATCTAAAGAAACGCAAGAACAAAAAACTAAACCAGGTTGTTGATCTACAATATTTTCTAAATTTAATTTCCATCTGCTAGAACCTGGAATTCTTGGATTAGAGCGAGATATTAAATAAAATTTGATGTTTCCTGTTTTCATTTCGAATAAAAAATCTGCTATTACTCCTATTTTGGAACCTTCTGAATTAACTAAATTAGCTTCTATGAGGTTAGGAAATCTGTTCAAAGTAGCAAGATCAGAAATTGCAGGATCTCCTTTTACAAAAATATCATTGTCTATTATTTGACTTATTTGATTTAATTTCCAAATATTGCGTTTTAGATCAAAATTAGAAGGTCGAGAATACCAACCTAGAATCCGGTGAACAGGTGGATGCATCCAAACATTTTCACCATTACCATAATTAAGAGTCGCATTACCTTTTACATTATGGTTTAATAAATCGCTTAATAAAAATTCTTTTGGTAATTTCAACTTAAGAACGAACTTGAACAGGCATAACTAAATAAGTAAAAGAATTAAAATTATCTTCTGGTACTAAAACAGCAGGAGTAGTAGAAAGATTACATTTAAAAATAACATTTTCGCTTGAAATAACTTTTAAACCTTCTAGTAAATACCTAACATTAAAAGCTATATTAAATTCATCAAAATCAAAAGTTACAGGAACCAATTCACTAGCATTTCCTATGTCTTGAGCATCAGCACTTACTAAAGCTAAATCATTTTCTTCTAATTTAATTTTAACAACACTACTTTGTTGATCTGCTAAAACAGCTATTCTTTCAAGTGATTCAATTAATTTTTTTGTATTAAATGTGAAAAGTTTCGAAAAAGTATCAGGTATTAATTGCGAATAGTTTGGATAAGAACCTTCAAGAGTTCTAGTTGTTATTACTTGATTAGAAGAAATAAATACAACTTGTCCTTTATCATAAAAAAGTTTAATTGAATCTTCAGGATTTTGTACACTTACAAGTTTTTCAATTTCTCTTAATGATCTTGTTGGAATAGTTACTGATAAGTTTTCTTCATTAGAGGAAGTATCTTCTTTTTGATCAAAACTTTCTTTATTATTTACTGAAACAACAGCTAGTCTATGACCATCGGTAGCAGCGGACTCCAAATATTTTAAATTAAATGTAAAATTTACTCCCGTAAGTAATTGCTTTGAATCATCATTACTACTGGCAAATATTGTCAATTTTAAAGCTTTTAAAAAAGAATTTGGATCAATATTTAAAGATGTCCCACTTTCGACAAAAGGTAAATTAGGATAATCGTCTGATGGAATACCTTTGATGTTAAAAGAGCCCCTATCACTTTTAATTAAAATATTATCAGAATTCTCATCAACATCGAGTGAAACAGGAGTTTCACTTGGTAGCTTATTGACTATTTCAGATAAAAGTTTTGATGGAACAGTGATTGCCCCACTTTTTTTTACAGAAGCATTAAATGAAGTTTGTATTCCTAAATTCAAATCAAATCCGGTTAAACTAATTTTATTAGTAACTTGATCAGCTGTAAGAAGTAAATTTGCAAGAATTGGATGAGTAGGTCTTGAAGAGACTGCCTTACCAACTAATTGTATAGCGTAATTAAATTCATTTTGATTGCAAACAATCTCCATCTGGCTAAATAACTTTATTTACATATTAGGGTCATTTTCTTAATTATTGCAATTAAATATTTTTCTTTTAAATTTTCAATCTTTCTCTAATAAATACTTTCTAATAGTTTATTTATATAGTAGTTGTAGTTCTTGTGGAAACTGTGGAAAAAACAGAAATTTATTACTATAACAGATAATAAAAACTAATTCTAAAGTGGAAAAATTTTCTTGAATGTGAAAACACACAGAGTAAGATAATTTATTTGCTTAATTTTTAACATTCTTAATTATAAGTTTAATAATTTATTAACAGTATTTGTTTACTTTTAATTAATATCCACAGTCACTTTAATTTTTGGCATAGTTAGTAGCCCAAAATTTTTGTTATGTTTTTTAATGATGGATCAATATTTTTTCGGAATATAGCATCATTATTTTTAATAGCACAATCTGGATCTTTTAATCCATTACCTGTCAAGACACAAACTATCGTCGATCCTTTTTTAATTCTGTTTTTATTTTTAATAAGACCTGCAACTGAAGCAGCACTTGCTGGTTCACAAAAAACACCTTCTTTAGCCAGTATCTTATAAGCATTGATAATTTCAACGTCACTAACAGATTGGAAATCTCCTTTGCTTTCTTTTTTAACCTTTTTTGCTTTTTCTCTATTTACAGGATTTCCAATCCTAATTGCCGTAGCGATTGTTTCAGGATTTTGAACTATAATGTTCTTTACTAATGGTGCAGATCCATCAGATTGAAATCCCATCATGATTGGTAATTTTAAATTTTTCTTTACTTTTGAATATTCTTTAAACCCTAACCAATAAGCGGTTATGTTACCAGCATTTCCCATAGGTATACAAAGCCAGTCTGGTGCAACATTCAAGTCATCTACTATTTCAAAGGCGGCAGTTTTTTGTCCTTGTATGCGGTAAGGATTAACAGAATTTACGAGATTTATTGGATATTTAGAAGATAATTCTCTAACAATTTCTAAAGCTTTGTCAAAATTTCCTTTAATAGAAATAATCTCAGCTCCATACATTAAAGCTTGAGCAAGCTTTCCTTGAGCAACATATCCATCAGGAATTAGCACATATGATTTTAATCCACCTCTTGAGGCATAAGCAGCAGCAGCTGCAGAAGTATTTCCTGTGCTAGCGCATATTACTGCTTCACACCCTTCCTCTTTTGCTTTACTTATTGCCATTGTCATTCCTCTGTCTTTGAAAGAACCAGTAGGATTAAGACCATCATATTTTAAATAAATTTTCGTATCGTTTCCAATTAAATTACTAATCGATTTACTGAAAATAAGAGGAGTATTACCCTCATTTAGAGAAATAATTGGAGTTTTGGATGATACAGGCAAATATTGTTTATACGCATCAATTAATCCTGGCCATCTTTTTTTCTTGTAATTAATATGAAATTTACTCTTAAGTTTATTGAATATATACATAATTATTTAATTGTTTTTAATTTTTTCTAAAGGTTTATTAGTGAAAAATTCTAATAATTCCGTTATTGATTGTACTTTATTCATCACTTTACTTAAAGCGTTTACATTTAAAATAACAGTTTTAGTTGGATAACTTTCAAAAAAACTTACAAGATTTATTTCTCCATTGCCAACGTAAAGTCCCTTAATAATACTTGATCTCAAAGCAAGCATACCTGTTCTTTCATCATTAGTTCTTGGAGTGTGAAGTATCGTAGATAGTCTCTTTAAAAAGACATTTCCTATTTCGGAGTATACTAATTTACTTGCAATAGTTATGGGCAATTCAAAATTTTTATTAAGTATTGATTGAATTTCTTCATCCGAAGATTTGGTTGCATTTAAAATTTTTCTCAATTCTTTGGATGAATTGCCATACTCAGCGAAATTTTTTAAAGAATCTACAGTTATCGTTCTTGAAAATATACTGTATATAATTTTGATATTTTCTGCAGATTCAACTTTAGGAATATTAAAAAAAAATTGATTAGCAATTAATATTAAAAAAATTTTTGGAATCAACTTTTTTAAAATTTTCATTTATATAGTTGCACCAGCAGCAATTTTTACAAGCCTTACCATGCTTTTTTCTGTAACTTTTTTAGCGATCTCAAAACTCATTTCTTTTGTATAAGGTTCGTTTAAAAGTCTTGGAACTCTTGTTAGAAAAATATCAATAGAGTATCCTGGTATTTTTTGTATAATCTCTAAAAAATTTCGGAACGGTTCAATAGATAAAATTAAATTATTAATATCATTATTTTTTTTAGAAATATTTAATTTGATAGATTTTGGCAGGTAATTATTAAAGCTTTTTAACAAATTTAAACCTATAGAGTCTATCTGATTACTTAAACTATTAATAATTTCAATTCTTAGAAATCCACCTTTTGGAGAAAAGAGAAGATTAATAACTTCATCAAGAAGTTTTTCTAAATCAAGATTCGTTTGTTTTGCAGCATTGGAGAGTAAATCTTCTAACCTGTCCCATTTGAACTGTTTATTATCAAAGAGCATTTCTTTTAAACTTTCTCTTAATTGTGGATCAGGGTCTTCCATCAACCTTCTGGCAAAATATGGATAAGCTGCACCAAGTATTTTAAAGTTAGGATCTACGCTTAAAGCAATTCCTTCTAAGGTTAGTAAAGATCTAATTATAAGAGCATAATAAGGAGGTAGTTTAAAGGGAAATTTATACATAACACCAGACATATCGTCAGTTACACTCTTGAAATCCATTTTTGATACTCCAAGTTCTACTGCATTTATAAATACATCCTGAAAAGCCGGAACGATAGGTTCAAGATTAACTTCTTTTGAGAGAAAACCTAATTTAACAAAATCTTGAGACAATTTATCAAAATTTTTATTCACAAGATGAACTACGGCCTGAATTAAGCCGGATCTAGAATTTTTAGTAACTTCACTCATCATCCCAAAATCTAAATAACATAATCTTCCATCTTCCAAAGCTAATAAATTCCCTGGGTGTGGGTCAGCATGAAAAAAACCATGCTCTAGTAATTGCTCTAAACTACACTGCACACCTATCTCAATCATTTTGTCAGGATCAATCCCTAATTTTTTTACGCCTTCAAGATTTGTAAGCTTTGTACCTTCAATCCATTCCATAGTTAACACTCTTCGCGAGGTAGTATCTTTGTAAATTTTTGGTACAGCAATTTTTGAGTTATGGGTATGAAAATTTCTAAATTTTTCAGCATTTGCAGCTTCGTTTAGATAATCCATCTCCTCAAAAACTCTCTTTCCTAACTCATCAATTAAAGCAACAAGATCGCTTCTTATGATTCCAATATTATTTTTTAACCAATTAGCAATATTTCTAACAATGTATAAATCAAGTGTGATTTGCTCTCTTAAACCTGGCCTTTGTACTTTTACAGCTACGACTTCTTTATTCTTGAGTACAGCTTTATGAACTTGTCCTAAAGAAGCTGCAGAAATAGGTTCTTTATCGATTGTTAAAAAAATCTCGTTAATTTTTTTGTTTAAATCTTCTTCTATTAATTCCATTGCTTTATTACCATCAAATCCGGGTAATTGATCTTGAAGTTCAGATAACTCTTCAAGAAGAACGGTAGGAATAATGTCTGGTCTGGTTGATAAAGCTTGTCCAGCTTTAACAAATGCAGGACCTAATTCGACTAATAAATTTGTTAGTTGTTTTGCTCTAATTCTTGCTTTTGATTCTTCTTTTAATTGTCCTGTTATTTTATCCCACATAACTGTAATAATATAAACGAATATTGGTATTAAGGTTTGCCAGAGTCTTTTAAATAATCGTTTGGGATTTTTTTGATAAATTTTCGATATTATTTTTGGATCATATTCTAATAATCCTGATACCTCTATAAAATCTGTATAGTCTTCATTCATAACTTTATTTATTTAAACCCTTTTATTTTCTTCAAAAAGAAGCTAATTTTTTTGTATAAAAGGATTTTCATGTTAATACAATTAAATTTAAAAAATATTGCCTTAATAGAGATTATAGAAATTAATTTCGAAAAAGGTTTAAATATTTTTACTGGAGATTCAGGCTCAGGAAAATCACTGATCCTTGATTCTCTTAATGTTTTATTTGGTGGGTCTAATATACCTTTAAAGCATTTAATACGTCCAGAAAAAAAGGAATGTCTAATTGAGGCGAAATTTTCAACTTCTCCAATATTAGCTAAATGGCTCTTGAGAAACGGTTTTCATAAAATTTCAGGTGAAATCCTAGTAAAAAGAAAATCTTATAAAAAAAATAATAAAATACTTTCAAAATATACTATAAATAATTTATCTATCAACAAAAAGCTCTTAGGAGAACTAGGGTTGTTATTAGTAGATTTTGTTGGTCAATCTGATAGTATTTTGTACAACGATCCAGATTATAGAAGATTAGTAATTGATGATTTAGGGTCTGAAGATTTAAAGAAGATAAATTTTCAAATTAAAAATACATGGGAAGAACTTCAGATACTTAAAAAAAGAAGAGAAGAAAAGATGCAATCATTTAGAAAGAAAGAAGAGAATAATTTTGCTATTAAAAAAATGTATAAAATGTTACAGGAAGCTGATTTAAATTCAAGTAGTGAAATACTTGAATTACAAGCAAGGGAGTCTAGACTTTCAAATAATTTTGATATTAATAACTCTATACAGTTTTCACTTGATAATCTTAATAGCTATAAAAATGAAGTTCCATCTGTAAGCCATTTAATTGCTCAATCAATTAAACAATTAAGTAAAGTTATTCAATTTGACCCAAAGATTAAGAATTTAAACGAAACTTTACTTAACATTCAAAACGATGTAGAAAATTTAATATTTGCTTTAACAGAATATTCTGAACAACTTGGAAACGAGGATAATAGTTTGGAGGAAATTCAAAATAGATTATTTTATTTGCAAAATTTAGAGAGAACCTTTTCTTTAGAACTTCCAAAATTGATTTTGAAGAGAGATGAATTAAAAACATTTATAGATAATAATTTATTTGAAGAAGAGATTAAGAAGTTGGATATTCAAATTAATAACTCACTAACAAATTTAAATATGCTTTTTGATATTCAATCTTCCCAAAGAAGGGAAATTGCATATCAGCTTCAAGAGTCTGTAATTTCTATTTTGAAAAATTTAGGTTTAGAAAATGCAAATTTTTCAATTGAATTTACAAAAGTCACACCTTCTTCAGAAGGTAATGAAAATATAGACTTCTTGTTCTCTGCTAATCCTGATCAAAAGTTAGCTCCATTATGCAAAGTTATATCTGGAGGAGAAATGTCAAGATTTTTATTAGCAATAAAATACAGCATTTCTAAAAAACCTAACACTTTTTTCTTAGATGAAATCGATAGTGGTTTAAGTGGTAAATCATTACATTCTTTAGTTGAATTAATAAAATTAACTTCAATGACAAGGCAGGTTATATGTATTACTCATCAGCCTTTTTTAGCAGCTAATGGAAATATTCATTTCAAGGTTAAGAAAAAAGTTATTAATGGGATAACTTTTACTTCTATTTGCAAATTAACTACAAAAAAGGAAAAGCAAAATGAGTTAATTGAACTTATAGGCGGTGGTTTTAGTGAAGCAAATAATTATGCATCGACACTTATAGATAGAGCAGCCGCATAAATTGAAAAATTTGCACTATAATAAGTTTTCTTTAAATCATTTTAAGATTTAAGCATGGTTAAAAAAAATATTGATATTAATGGGAATAATTCTATAAATATTCGAGGTGCTCGACAACATAATTTAAAAAATATAGACCTCACACTTCCAAGAAATAAATTTATTGTTTTTACAGGTGTAAGTGGCAGTGGCAAGAGTTCTTTGGCTTTTGATACTATTTTTGCTGAAGGTCAAAGGAGATATGTTGAAAGTCTTTCTGCTTATGCCAGACAATTTTTAGGTCAAGTTGATAAACCTGATGTGGATAATATTGAAGGATTATCGCCTGCTATTTCTATAGATCAAAAATCAACGAGTCATAACCCTCGATCAACTGTTGGAACTGTAACTGAAATACAAGATTATTTAAGATTATTATTTGGGCGAGCTGGAGAACCTCATTGTCATCACTGTGGTCTTCCGATTGCTCCTCAAACAATTGATGAAATGGTTGATCAAATAGTTTTGCTGCCTGAAGGAACGAGATATCAATTGCTTGCACCTGTAGTAAGGGGTAAAAAAGGAACCCATGTAAAATTACTTAGTGGATTAGCTGCAGAAGGTTTTGCTCGAGTAAGGATTAATGGTGAGGTGAGAGAACTTGCAGATAGTATTGAATTAGATAAAAATCATGTTCATAATATTGAGGTCGTAGTTGACCGATTGATTGCGAGAGAGGGTATTCAGGAAAGGTTAAATGACTCTTTGCAAACTTGCCTTAAAAGAGGGGATGGATTATCTATCGTAGAAGTTGTTCCAAAAAAAGGAGATACTTTACCTCCGAATTTAGAAAAAGAAAAGTTATATTCAGAGAATTATGCATGTCCAATTCATGGATCTATTGTAGAAGAGCTGTCTCCAAGACTATTTTCCTTCAATAGTCCTTATGGTGCATGTCCTGACTGTCATGGTATTGGATATTTAAAAAAATTTACTGCAGATAGAGTAATACCTGATCCTTCTTTACCTGTTTATGCTGCAATAGCTCCTTGGAGTGAAAAAGATAATACTTATTACTTCTCACTACTTTATTCAGTTGGTCAAGCTTATGGCTTCGAATTAAAAACGCCTTGGAAAGATTTAAGTGATTTACAAAAAAATGTTTTACTTTTAGGATCAGATAAGCCAATAAAAATTCAAGCTGATAGTCGTTTTAAAAGTGCTGGCGGTTTTGAAAGACTTTTTGATGGGATTTTGCCAATTTTAGAAAGGCAATTAAGCGAATCTAATGGAGAATCAGTAAAACAAAAGCTTGAAAAATATTTAGAATTAGTTCCTTGTAAAACATGTTCCGGTAAAAGATTAAAACCAGAAGCACTTGCCGTTAAGATCGGACCTTATAACATTACTGATTTGACTTCTATCAGCGTTTCGGAAACTTTATTGCATATTGAAAAAATAATGGGTTTAAGTAAAAATATAAAAGACAATATTTCTTTATCTGAAAAACAAAAACAAATCGGCGAATTAGTCTTAAAAGAAATTCGACTTCGTTTAAAGTTTCTTATAAATGTAGGTTTAGATTATTTAACTTTAGATAGACCTGCAATGACTTTATCGGGTGGAGAAGCTCAACGTATTAGATTAGCAACTCAAATTGGAGCGGGTTTAACGGGAGTTTTATATGTCTTGGATGAACCAAGTATTGGTTTGCACCAAAGAGATAATGATAGATTACTTGAAACATTAAAAAATCTCAGAGACTTAGGAAATACTCTTGTTGTTGTTGAACATGATGAAGATACTATGAAAGCTGCTGATTACTTAGTAGATATTGGACCAGGTGCAGGAGTCTATGGAGGGGAAATTATTGCAAAAGGTACTTTTGAAGATGTTTTAAATTCAAAGAAGTCATTAACTGGAGCATATCTTAGCGGAAGAAAATCAATTCCTACTCCAAAAGAGCGAAGATCTTCAGTCAAGAAAAGTCTAATTTTAAAAAACTGCGTTAAAAATAATCTTAAAAATATATCTGTCGAATTTCCTTTAGGCAGATTAGTTTCTGTAACTGGAGTGAGTGGAAGTGGAAAAAGTACATTGGTTAATGAATTATTACATCCTGCACTTTGTCACTCTCTTGGTTTAAAGGTTCCTTTCCCTAAAGGTGTGAAAGAGTTAAAAGGAATAAAAGCTATAGATAAGGTCATTGTTATTGATCAATCCCCTATTGGAAGAACACCTAGATCAAACCCTGCTACTTACACTGGTGCTTTTGATCCAATCAGACAGTTATTTACTGCAACAGTAGAAGCTAAAGCTAGAGGCTATCAAGCTGGACAATTTAGTTTTAATGTAAAAGGTGGTAGATGTGAAGCTTGTAGAGGGCAAGGAGTTAATGTTATTGAGATGAATTTTCTACCTGATGTTTATGTGCAGTGTGATGTATGTAAAGGGGCTCGTTTTAATAGAGAAACGCTTCAAGTTAAGTACAAAGGTTTTAACATTTCAGATGTTTTAGAAATGACTGTTGAACAAGCATCTGAAATTTTTTCTGCCATTCCTCAAGCGGCTGATAGATTATCCACATTAGTAGATGTAGGTCTTGGTTACGTCAAGTTAGGTCAGCCAGCACCAACATTATCCGGTGGTGAAGCACAAAGAGTAAAATTAGCTACTGAGTTATCTAAAAGAGCTACTGGCAAAACTTTGTATTTAATTGATGAGCCAACAACAGGTTTAAGTTTCTTCGATGTTCATAAACTTATGGATGTAATTCAACGTTTAGTTGATAAAGGCAATTCTGTGATAGTTATTGAACATAATTTAGATGTTATTAGATGTTCAGATTGGATAATTGATCTCGGACCTGATGGCGGTGATAAAGGTGGAGAGATAATAGTAGAGGGCACACCTGAAGATGTTGCGAAGCATTCAACAAGTTATACAGCTAATTATTTAAAACAAGCTCTTAACTAGTTGTATTTCTTTTTATTGTTAATATAAAAGCTTGCAAATTATTCTTTTAGAGAGTGCTCTAAAAGTAGTGACAGTAACATTTTTTTGATTTATAGTTTTATAAAAATAAAAATCATAATGGTTTTTTAACATTTATTTAGCGAAATTCAGCTTATTACTAATAACAGATTGTATCTGAGAAGTGCCAAATGGGTTTGAAATTCTTACATTTGCATTTGCATGGATTAATACGTTCTAACAAACTTGAATTGGGTAGAGATTCAGATACTGGAGGACAAACTCAATATGTTTTAGAGTTGGTAAAAAGTTTAGCTAATATGCCTGATGTTGATCAAGTAGATTTAGTTACTCGTCTTATTAACGATAATAAAGTTGATAGTTCTTATTCAAAACAGAAAGAGTTTATCGAACCAGGAGCACAAATCTTAAGATTTCAATTTGGACCCAATAAGTATTTAAGAAAAGAGTTATTTTGGCCTTATTTAGACGAATTAACTCAAAATCTTATTCAGTATTATCAAAAGCAGGAAAATAAACCTAGTTTTATTCATGCTCATTATGCAGATGCTGGCTATGTAGGAGTTCGATTAAGCAAAGCTTTAAAAGTACCTTTTATTTTTACAGGCCATTCTTTAGGAAGAGAGAAAAAAAGAAAACTACTTGAAGCTGGGTTAGAAATTAATCAAATTGAAAAACTATACTGTATTAGTAAAAGAATTAATGCAGAGGAAGAGGCTTTAAAATGTGCAGATGTTGTTGTGACAAGTACCAAACAAGAAGCTGTATATCAATATTCTCATTATCATTCCTTTTCGCTTGAAAAATCTAAAGTTATTGCCCCAGGAGTTAATCATAAGAAATTTCATCATATTCATTCAACAACTGAGACATTTGAAATTGACAATATGATGCTCCCTTTTTTGAAAGATTTAAGAAAGCCTCCTATTTTGTCTATTTCTAGAGCAGTAAGAAGAAAAAATATTCCTTCCTTAGTAGAAGCTTATGGACGATCAGATAAATTAAAAAGGAAAACTAATTTAATTTTAGTTTTAGGTTGTAGAGATAATACATCAAAACTTGATCCACAACAAAGAGATGTTTTTCAAAAGATCTTTGAAATGATAGATAAATATAACTTATATGGGAAAGTGGCTTATCCAAAAAAACATTCTCCAGCAAATATTCCAGCATTATATAGATGGGCAGCTAGTAGGGAAGGAATCTTTGTGAATCCATCCTTAACAGAGCCTTTTGGTCTAACATTGCTCGAAGCCTCTTCATGTGGTCTACCGATTATTGCTACAGATGATGGAGGGCCTAAAGAGATTAATTCAAAATGTCGTAATGGCTCATTAGTGGATGTAACTGATGTTAATAAGTTGAAAATTGCTCTTGAAAAAGGTATTTCGAACAGTTCTCAATGGAAATTATGGAGTAGAAATGGAATCGAAGGAGTTCATAGACATTTTAGTTGGAATACTCATGTCAGAAATTATTTATCAATTTTGACAGGTCAATCTCAAAAATCTTCTATGGTGTTTTCATCCGGAATCAAAGAAAGTTGTTTGAAAGGTAATTCTTCACTTATAAAACCCCATTGATCAAAAATTGTTGGGTCAGAATGAATGATTAATTGATTCTTTTGTGTTTTTTTTAATTTAAAGCCTTTTTGAGACAGTTTTTTAATTAGCTTAGCTGTTTCTTCAAATCGAGAAGCCATTGCATCAAGACTTACACAGTCACTGGTTAAGCCATCGTCTTTCCATGTAAAAAAACTCATAATTAGATATTCTAAAGATTTATTTTTAAAACTATACCTAAAACAACGAGTAATATGTTTATTTTCCAGAAGCTTTGAACTATTTTTTCTTCTTTGATTCCCTTTAGTTCAAAGTGATGATGAATTGGTGTCATTAAAAAGACTCTTTTTCCATTTTTAAATAATTTTTTTGTAATTTTAAAATATCCTACTTGAATAATTACTGATAGAGTTTCAAAAATAAATATTCCTGAGATAATAAATAACGTAAAAAAACTATTTGTTAAAATTGCAATAGATCCTAATGTTGCGCCAATTGTTAATGATCCAGTATCCCCCATAAATATTTTTGCAGGATATTTATTGTATTTAAGAAAGCCTATACATAAACCACACATTGCATAAGAAATAAGACCATAAATTATTAATTCTTTTTGACTTTTAATAAATATTTCTGTACCAAGGCCAAAAAAGACTATTGAGCTGCAGCCAGAGGCTAATCCATCTAAGCCGTCAGTTAAATTTACTGCATTGCTTAAACCTACTAAAGTAAAAAAACAGATTGGAAAAATTAATATATTTGTATCTAGACTCCAATTATTAGTAATAGTGATTAAAGGATTAATATAATTGCTTTGAGCCGCGAATATAATAAATAATATTGAAACTAATGCTTGTAAAATGAATTTTTCATTCGATTTCAAACCTGTATTTCTTTTGTTTGTAATACTTAAATAATCATCTAAAAATCCGATAATTAGAAAGCCTGTAGTACAGAAAAATAATAATGATATCCCAACAGAATTTAAGCTATTGTTAACCACTAAAAGTAATGTTAAGAATGGCAGGACTATAAATATTCCTCCTATTGTAGGAGTATTTTTTTTATTAAAATGAACAGAAGGGCCATCATCTCTAATGCTTTGGAATAAATTTAACAGTTTAATTCTCTTTAAACCATATTTTGTTATTACTAAAGAAATTAAACTAAAAGTTAAAAAAATATTAATTATTAGTAAATTATTGAAAATGCAGGAATTTACAATTATGGAAAATAAAATTAAAAAAAATAATGATCTAAGACTTAATGATTTATTCTTCCCAATCATCATCTGAAGAATCTTCTTCGGTTTTATACTCCTCCTTTTCTCCCATTAAAGCTGAAAGTTCCTCTTCTTCAATTGTACTTATCTCTTGAGAATCTCCATCTTTTTCATTTACAAGTCTTCCAGTTTCTTCTAGCCAAGATAGTAAATCAGGTTCTTCTCTTAATGGTAATACAGGAGCAGGATCTTCTCTGTGATAGCAAGTTAAAGCTGGATTTACTTCAGCAATTTCATTTAATCTAAGTTTGAGTTTATTAGAGTCCATTGTAAAAAACTTACATTCATATACCATAATACATAAACATGTATTTGAAAAAATTTTGTTTTACAAAGATAACTTAAAATATTTTTTAATTTGGCCAATTTCAACTCTTTTAGCTATTTTTTTAAGATACTTTGGTTCTGTAAAGCCAGAAGTTTTATTAATTAATAATTATCTTGTACTGTTCTTAGTTTTTGGCCCAGCACTTGTAGTTACAATAATATTAGTTTTTAATAAAAGTTTGAAAGCTAAAAGCAATTAAGTTTTCAAATTTTTAACTGGAGGTAAAATTTTAATGCAGAAGATAAAAAAAGTTGTTCTTGCCTATTCAGGAGGGGTTGATACTAGTGTTTGTATTCCTTATTTAAAGAATGAATATGGGATTTCAGAAGTCGTAACTTTTGTAGCTGATCTTGGTCAAGGAGATGATTTAGAGAGTATTAGACAGAAAGCTTTAAACTCAGGTGCGTCAAAATCTGTGATTGGTAATTTAGTAGACCCTTTTGTGGAAAAGTATGCTTTCCCAGCTATTAGAGCTAATGCGCTCTATGGAGAAAAGTATCCCTTATCAACTGCTTTGGCTAGACCTTTGATAGCTGAAAATCTTGTATGTTTAGCGAGAGAATTAAATGCTGATGCTGTGGCACATGGTTGTACAGGAAAAGGAAATGATCAAGTAAGATTCGACTTAGCTATTAATGCGTTAGGGCCTGATTTAAAGATAATTACACCTGCTAGGGAATGGAGGATGAGTAGAGAAGAAGCTATTTTGTATGGAGAAAAATTTGGAATTCCTGCACCTGTATCTAAGCGGTCACCTTATTCGATTGACGTAAATCTTCTTGGTCGTAGTGTAGAAGCTGGTTTATTGGAAGATCCAATGCAAGAACCAAATGAAGATGTTTTTGCTATGACTTCATCTATTAATAACGCACCAGATGTTTCAAAAGACATAGAAATTGTGTATAAAAATGGATTTCCTATAGCAATAGGAAATGAATTTTTAAGTCCTGTAGAGATTATTCAAAAAGCTAATTCTCTAGCAGGAGAACATGGTTTTGGAAGAATAGATATGATTGAAGATAGAGTTGTCGGTATTAAAAGTAGAGAAATCTATGAGACCCCTGGTCTTTTACTTCTTATAAAAGCGCATAAAGAATTGGAAAGTATAACATTAAATGCAGATGTATTAGATTTTAAAAATTTAGTAGAAAAAAAATGGGGTCAATTAGTTTATCAGGGGTTTTGGTTCGGTCCTCTTAAGCAAGCATTAGATTGTTTTATTGATTCCACGCAAAAGTCTGTTAACGGTAAAGTGAAAATAAGATTGCACAAGGGCAATGCAACAATAATTGGTCGTTCTTCTGAAAATAATTCTCTCTACAGGGAAGATTTAGCAACCTACAGTAAAGATGATACTTTTAATCATAAACAAGCGGAAGGATTTATTTATATGTGGGGGATGTCTAATAAAATATGGGCAGAATTAAATTCAAAAGATTAATGACTAGTATTCAAGACTCTAGAGGCTCTTTTACTTGAGGAACTGAAACTTCTGAAGTTACTGTATTCTTGTCATTACTCTCTTCTACTTTTGATTCTGATTTAATATTTGAGTCAATATTTTCAGGTTTTGTTTTTTCTGATTGATTAGTCTCTTTATTGGAGGCTCTTGGCGTTGGTAAAGGTCCTTCTTGTTTAACTGTTAAATATCTTATTACATCTTCGCTTAAGCGCATCGCTTTTTCTATTTTAAATATATGTTGGCCATCACCTTGATGACTTAATTGAACATAAATTCCTTCTCTATGTTTTGCTATTTGATAAGCTAATCTCCTCTTACCTCTCATTTGGCTATCAATGATTTTACCTCCTAGCTCTTCTAGGAGTTTATTGTATTTATCAATGTGATTGGTTACTTCGTCCTCCGCGATGTCGGGGCGAAGGATGTACATTGTTTCGTAATAAATTTGATCAGTCATAATTTCAGACAAGGTCTTTGGCTCAGAATATGCTTAATGAGCGTCTGTTCATTACTTACGATACATTATGAAGGTCAAATTTCTCATGTACTGATATTTATTTATTTGATTTAAAGATATTTTTTTAATGCATCGCGCATAACCTCAAAAGGAACTTCTAATCCGTTCGTCCAGAATGATAATGATTTTGCTCCTTGAGCAATTAACATTTGTGTCCCATCTATAGTCATGCATCCTTTTTTATCGCAAAATTTTAAGAACGGAGTAGGAGAGGGATTATAAATTAGATCATAAACAATTGTCTTTGGGTTAATAGAATCCCAAAAATTTTGACCAAATGGTAATACATCTTCATTTGTGGTTTTGCTCATACCAACTGGAGTTGTATTGACTATTAATTCAGCTTTATGAATTGAATTGTCAATATGGGCATTATTATTGTTCAGTATCCCGCTTATTTTAATGTCATTTTTAAAATTGTTAATTAATCCATTTAAAGAATTTTTATTACGCGAAATAATTGTTATTTCTGAAAATTTTAAGTCTATTAGACCTTGAATTACAGATCTTGCTGCGCCTCCAGAGCCTAAAACTAATGCACTCTTATTGAATAAATTAAGGTTTTTTAAAGGATAGATAAATCCATCAATATCTGTATTCGTTCCACTCCAATCTTTATTGCGGTTCAATTTTAGCGTATTTATTGCTTTAACTTTTTTTGCAACTGGAGATATTTCACTACAAATATCAAATATTTTTTGTTTAAAAGGAATTGTTATATTCAAACCTTTACAATTCATTTTTTTTAGAGAATTAACAACTACTTTTAAGTCTTCATTTTTACAAGGAATTGCTATATAAATTAAATCAAGGCCTAAATATTGGATAGCTGCATTCTGGATAATTGGAGATAAAGAGTGGCTTACTGGGTTTCCAATTAAAGCAAGAAATGATGTTTTACTTGTAATCATTATTAAGAGAAATTTTGAAGAAAATTGTGTTCTGTTCGGGAACCACACCTCGTTTTAGAGTAACAATAATGTCGTTAATGACCGATTATAGAAAATATTAAAGAGAGTATTTATCCATGGGGAAGGTTGTTGGAATCGATTTAGGAACAACTAACAGTTGTGTTGCTGTAATGGAAGGTGGTAAACCTACTGTAATAGCAAATGCAGAGGGTTTCAGAACAACACCATCTGTTGTTGCATATACAAAAAATCAAGATCAGCTTGTTGGTCAGATCGCAAAGCGTCAAGCTGTTATGAATCCTGAAAATACTTTTTACTCGGCTAAACGATTTGTTGGTAGAAGAGTTGATGAAGTTAATGAAGAATCAAAAGATGTTAGTTATGGTATCGAAAAAGCTGGTTCAAACGTAAAATTAAAATGTCCAGTACTAGATAAACAATTTTCTCCTGAGGAAGTAAGTGCTCAGGTTTTAAGAAAACTTTCTGAAGATGCAGGCAAATATTTAGGAGAAAATATCACTCAAGCAGTAATAACTGTTCCAGCTTATTTTAATGATTCTCAAAGACAGGCAACAAAAGATGCCGGTAAGATAGCTGGGCTTGAAGTTTTAAGAATAATAAATGAGCCTACAGCTGCTGCTTTGGCTTACGGATTAGATAAAAAAAGTAATGAAAGAATTCTTGTTTTTGATTTAGGAGGTGGAACTTTTGATGTTTCCGTCTTAGAAGTTGGAGATGGTGTTTTTGAAGTTTTATCAACTTCAGGGGATACTCACTTAGGGGGAGATGATTTTGATAGATGTATTGTTGACCATTTAGCAAGTATTTTTAAAAGCAATGAAGGTATTGATTTGAGACAGGATAAACAAGCTTTACAACGTCTTACTGAAGCTGCTGAGAAGGCAAAAATTGAACTTTCAAACGCTACTCAAAGTGAGATCAATTTACCTTTCATAACTGCTACTCCAGAAGGTCCTAAACACCTTGATTTAAATTTGACTAGAGCTAATTTTGAAGAGCTTGCTTCAAAATTAATTGATAGATGTAGAGTTCCTGTAGAGCAAGCTCTTAATGATGCCAAGCTTTCTACTGGTGAGATTGATGAAATAGTAATGGTTGGTGGTTCAACTAGAATGCCTGCTGTTCAGGAATTAGTTAAGCGAGTTACTGGCAAAGATCCTAATCAAACCGTAAACCCAGATGAAGTTGTAGCTGTAGGTGCAGCTATTCAGGGAGGAGTGTTAGCAGGTGAAGTTAAAGATATTTTATTATTAGACGTTACCCCATTATCTCTTGGCGTTGAGACATTGGGTGGAGTAATGACAAAAATGATTACTCGAAATACAACAGTTCCAACAAAAAAATCTGAGACTTATTCAACTGCTGTTGATGGTCAAACTAATGTTGAGATTCACGTTTTGCAGGGTGAAAGAGAGATGGCATCAGATAATAAAAGTTTAGGAACCTTTAGACTTGATGGTATACCCTCTGCTCCAAGAGGTGTTCCGCAAATTGAAGTTACTTTTGATATTGATGCAAATGGAATTTTAAGTGTTACTGCGAAAGATAAAGGAAGTGGTAAAGAACAATCTATTTCGATAACAGGTGCTTCAACTCTTTCAGATAATGAAGTTGATAAAATGGTCAAGGATGCAGAATCAAATGCTTCTGTTGATAAAGAAAAAAGGGAGAAAATTGATTTAAAGAATCAAGCTGAAACTCTTGTTTATCAAACAGAAAAACAGTTAGGAGAACTTGGGGATAAAGTTGATGCTACTGCTAAAGCTAAGGTAGAAGAAAAAAGTAAAGCATTAAAAGAAGCAACAGCAAAAGAAGATTATGAATCTATGAAGAAGTTATTAGAAGAACTTCAACAGGAACTGTATGCAATTGGATCTTCTGTATATCAACAACCAGGCAGTCAACCCCCAGCTCCAGGCGCTCCAGAATCATCAGAATCTAACGAAAAAGGCGACGGTGATGATGTCATTGATGCAGATTTTACAGAAACAAAAGATTAAAGGAGATGTTTTTCAACTTCATTTGAAACCCAGTTCGAACAAGCTGGAGCAAGTAATATTCCATTCTTATAGAAGCCGCTACATACAATTAACCCTTTTTCTAAACTTTTTAGTATTGGTGATTGCTCATTCTGTGGCCGAGATCTGATACCAAACCATTTATTTGAAATATTTTTTTTATTTAGCCATTGTGGTTTATTCTCTAGGAAATCCGTAAGCTCTTCAAATATATTTTCTTTAGGACAAATGTTATATTCGTCGCTAGATCCAATGATTATTCTATTATTATTCATTGGAAGAAAATTTTTGCCATTGATGCTGAAATGCTTGGGAAGAGAGAGTAAATTAATTTCTTTTTCACTTACAGAAATTTCTAAGGCTTGACCTAAAACAGGCTTTAATTTTATATCATGAATATTTAAGTCAATTAATTTAATAGCATCAAGTGAGTTGCATAAGATGATAACGTCACTTCTAATTTCATGACTATTACCGCACGTAGAAACCCATTGATTGTTTAATTTTTTAATTTTTATAATTTCTTCATTTACAAAATTTATTTTTTTATTTTTTAAGCAAATATTTATTGTTTTTAATAATGAAAGAGGATCTATTCTCCCGTCTTCATAAGAGATTATCCCTCTTAGGTTGTTAACTTTAAATATTTTATAAATGTTCTGAATAATGTTTGAATCACTTTCTAAAACTTTCAAATTACGGTTGGGATGGTAAGAAATAAACTGACTTAGTTTTTCAAAGTTTTTTTGCTCTGTTGTTAGTTGGATTAATGTTTTTTCAATATGTAAATTATTATTGTATTGCTTAAGGAATTTTATCCATTTTGGCCATAATTCATTACTTTTTTTTCTAAGTTCCCAACTTCTGCCTTTACTTTTTTGATACATATTACCTATTAGGAGACCTAGTGCTGCACTGCTACTATTTTTCTTTTTTTGTGGATCTGCAATGGTAATTTTAAAACCTTGTTTAGAAAGCTCTAATGCGTTAAATTTTCCAATAATTCCTGATCCTATAATTAAAATATGAGCATTTTTAAAATTCTTTTTCGATCTTTTCATTAGTATATTATAAGTAATTAATCAAAAAACTTTAATAGTTTAGATTTCTTTTTGGAAAAACCATCAATTATTTTAAGAACTGTATGTCCAGATCGTCCTGGACTAGTTAGTCAATTAACTAGTTGGATATCTAATTATGGCGGCAATATAAAGCATTCAGATCATCATACCGATCAAGATGCAGGATTATTTTTGAGTAGAATTGAATGGGATAGAAATGATTTACCAATTAATAAATCTGAAATTTACGAGCAATTTGAAAAAATTGCAATAGATATAAATGGCAGATTTAATATTAATTATTCAGATGAAATACCAAATGTAGGTATTTTTGTAAGTAAGCAAAACCACTGTTTAATTGACTTGCTTTGGCGAGTAAGAAATGGTGAATTACAAATGAATGTACCATTAATAATTTCTAATCATCCTGATCTTGAAAATATTGCTAAAGATTTTAAAGCTCAATTTGTTTGTATTGATACTAATAATTTACCTAAAGCTAGTGTAGAAAAACAGATTTTAAATTTGTTAAAAGATTTTGATATTGAACTTGTTGTATTAGCAAAATATATGCAAATTTTAAGTGATTCTTTTTTAGAAAATTATTCTTCAATTATTAATATACATCATTCTTTTTTGCCTGCATTTAAAGGCGCGCAACCTTATCATAGGGCATGGAAGAGAGGGGTGAAATTAATTGGAGCAACTGCACATTACGTTACTAAAGATTTAGATGAAGGGCCAATAATTGAGCAATGTACTGTCAATGTAAGTCATAGAGATGAGGTTGCTGATTTGATTAGAAAAGGACGAGATATTGAGAGGATAGCTCTTGCGAGAGCAGTTAGATTACATTTAAATCATCAGATTTTTGTATACGATAGCAAAACGGCTGTTTTTGATTAAAAATCAATTTTATTACTCTTCTAATTCAATTTGTATCTGTCTTTCGTAAATTGATTTTTCATTAAAAACTCTTGCTACTAAAAAACTTGTAATACAACTAATAAGAACAGGTTTCATTATTAATAAATTTTTTGTTAGTGCAAAAGCCAAAAACATAGCCGTTATTGGAGTTCTAGAACATCCTGCAACAAATGCCCCCATCCCAGCAAAGATATATGTACTTGGGGCATGACCTGTAGCAATTTCTACCCAGCTTCCCATTATTAAACCTATGGCTCCACCCAAAGTGAGCATTGGATAAAATAATCCTCCAGGTGCCCCCGATGCCGCAGCTAATCCAGTTGTTATAAAAAGTATGAATACAGCTAAAAGAGCTATTTCAATACTGGTATTTTTTTCAGCTATTATTTTTTGTAATTCATCTAAATTGTGAAAGGAGCTTGGCAAAAGCGAATAAATGCTTCCAAGTAAAAGTCCGCAAATACTCATTTTTAAAATAAATTTGTTCTTATACCATCTTTTCCCAAGATCTTGCATAGCAAGAACATACTTGCTATAAAGTTCTGCAAATAATCCAACAATAACTCCTAGCAAAACAAGATAAATAAAATCTATGGGCAAGAAAAAGACAGATGGATCATATTCTTTCTGGATTAAAAACCCTAAATTGAAGTCAAAACCTCCAGCCTTAGGGTCTAACCCCAAAGCTTGAATAATATCTGCAGAAGAATCTGCTATGAATGTTGTTATTACAACTATTAATAAGACTACTGGTCTTGCGGAGTTTAATAATTCTTCAATCGCGTAAATGAATCCACCCAAAGGAGCGCTAAATACTGCAGCTATTCCAGCACCGCCACCTGCCGCAACAAGCACCCTTCTAAACGCTAGAGGTGCTTTTAGCCATCTTGCCATTTGCCAAGCAACTGATCCTCCCATTTGAACTGATGGGCCTTCAGGACCTAAGGGGAAACCACTACCAATTGCAATTATTCCAGATACTAATTTAACTAATCCAACTTTAAGATTCATAGGTATTTTTTTATGCCTCAAGAATCCCATAATTTGACTTACTCCAGAACCTTTTGCGGCTGGAGCAATATTTTTAATTAAAAATCCCGCTATAGCTCCACCAATAGCACCAAATGCTGGTAGTACTGCAATGGATGGAAATTGATCTAAAAGTTCTAATCTCCAATTATTTATAAAATAAATACCAGTTTTAAAAAAAATACTAGTTATTGATGCTCCTAATCCTGTAAATAGAATTGATATGACGACAACAAAAGATCTTTGCTTAAGTAATTTTTTAATGCTACGAGAAGAGTTAGTACTGGTTTTTTGAATATTTTCTTTTATTAGCTTTTGCATAGTTCATTATCATTTTGATAATTTAAAATTTTCTATTTCATCAAATTGAAGATAACGATAAAGTTCATCAGAGTATGGATTTATTTTGTTTTTAGTAATATCTTGATACTCATTTACTGTAGGTATTTTTCCTAGAAGAGCACAAACTGCTGCCAATTCAGCACTTCCTAAAAATACTTGGGCATTTTTGCCAAGTCTATTATCAAAATTTCGGGTGCTGGTTGAGAATACAACAGACCCCTCATCTACTCTTGCTTGATTTCCCATGCATAATGAACAACCTGGTAACTCTAATCTTGCCCCACATTT
The DNA here is from genome assembly GCA_003211335.1 of Prochlorococcus sp. AG-670-O11. The sequence continues at coordinate 24,250 of QCTA01000005.1, forward strand.
TTCAAATATTTTATAGTATCCCTCTGCTTTTAGTGTTTCCTCATCCATTTTTGTAGGAGGACAGATCCATAGTTTTGCATTTAATTTTTCTATACCCTCAAGCACCTTCGCAGCAGCTCTGTAATGTCCGATATTCGTCATGCAGGATCCTATAAATACTTCATCGATCTTAGTATTTTCTACATCTTTAATTTCTTTGACGTTATCTGGATCATTTGGGCAAGCTACTATTGGCTGTGTAACTTTAGATAGGTTAATTTCTATTATCTCTTCATAAGAGGCATTTTCATCTGGTTGAATTAATTCAGGTTTTTTAAGCCAATTTTTCATATCACTAATTCTTCTTGATATCGACTTGGCATCTTCATAATTGCTTTCAATCATTTTCTCTAGGAGGCAAATGTTACTTTTTAAATATTCTTCTACAGTTTTATGTGATAAGAGTATTGTGCTTCCAGCGCATGATCGTTCAGCTGTAGCATCAGTTAATTCAAATGCTTGTTCAAGTTTTAAATCAGGTAAACCTTCTATTTCCATAATTTTACCGTTAAATACATTTTGTTTATTTTCTTTAGCAACGGTTAATAGACCTTGTTTTATTGCAAAGAGTGGAATTGCATTTACAAGATCTCGTAGCGTGATTCCTGGTAGTAAATTTCCTGTAAATTTTACTAATACTGATTCCGGCATATTTAATGGCATTGATCCTATTGCTGCAGCAAAAGCAACAATTCCTGAGCCTCCAGGGAAGGAAATTCCAAGAGGAAATCTTGTATGACTATCCCCACCTGTTCCTACAGTGTCAGGAAGTAGCATCCTATTAAGCCAACTATGGATTATGCCGTCTCCAGGTTTAAGAGCTACACCGCCTCTTTGTGAAATAAAATCAGGTAATTCTTGATGAGTAACTAAATCAACTGGTTTAGGATATGCAGCAGTATGACAAAAACTTTGCATTACTAAATCTGCAGTAAAACCTAAACAAGCTAGCTCTTTAAGTTCATCTCTAGTCATTGGACCAGTAGTATCTTGGCTACCAACAGTTGTCATAATTGGTTCACATGTCATACCAGGCAGAACTCCTTTTAATCCGCATGCTTTACCTACTATTTTTTGTGCTTGAGTAAATCCAGTACCAATCTTTTTTGGACTTTTTGGACGGATAAATACTTGACTAGGCTCTAATTCAAGTTTTTTTCTGATTTTATCTGTCAGAGACCTTCCAATCATAAGATTTATTCTTCCCCCAGCTTGAATTTCATCTGTAAGTGTTGATGGGTTCAATTTGAAATGACTAATGACTAATTCAGTATTTGAAATTTTATCTATTTTTTTAATGACACCTTCGTAAGGCAGTATTTTAAGTAAATCACCAGTCTTTATTTCAGAGACATCAGTTTCAATTGGAAGTGCGCCTGAATCTTGGGCTGTATTAAAGAAAATTGGTGCTATTTTGTTACCTATAATTATTCCACCGGTTTTTTTATTAGGAACAAAGGGGATATTTTCGCCTAAATGCCAAATAACAGAATTAATTGCAGATTTTCTTGAACTTCCTGTACCAACAACATCTCCGACATAAGCTATCTGTATATTTTGTTTTTTAAGATCATCAAGTATTTTTAGTCCATCTTGGTTCTTGAATTCAAGCATGGATAATGAATGTAGTGGTATATCCGGACGGGTTGTAGCATGAACTGCAGGAGATAAGTCATCAGTATTTGTTTCTCCATCAATTTTGAATGCTAAACATGTAATTTCTCTTGGAAGAGAATTTTTAGTTGTAAACCATTCTGCATTCGCCCAACTATTTACAACCTCTTGTGCATAAATATTATGTTCAGATAAATCAAAAATATCATTTGCTGAATCGTAAACAAGAATAATATCTTTTAAAACTTTTGCTGCTTCTTTTGCAAGTAAATTGTTTTTACTTTTAAGTATTTCAATAAGCGAGTTAACGTTATATCCTCCGATCATTGTTCCAAGAATTTGTATTGCTTTTTGGGAATTAATGAATTTGCAATGTTTTTCTTCATTCACAATCGCTGTAAGCCAACTTGCTTTTATGTACGCTGCTTCATCAACTCCTGGTGGCACTCTATTTACAAGTAAATCTAGTAAGTAGTCACTTTCGGAAATATTTTCTTGTTCTAATAGTTGTGTCACACAATTTATTTGTTCTGCATTTAGAGGCAATGGGGGTATACCTTGAGCCTCTCGTTCAGCTACGTGGTCTGCATAATCTTTGAGCAATGTTTCCAATTTATTCATTTGTGAGGTTTAATGCCTAATCTATTGTTATTTTTAATATTGATAAGGAGAGTATTCATCAATGCTTTTTTAAATATTCAAACTTCTTAATTAATCAATGACGACTTCATCAAATAATCAATCTTTAGAAAAAACATCTGATTTGCATGTTGTTGAAACACGTCCATTAATACCTCCAAGCAAACTTCATAATGATATACCTCTAGATTATACCTCTGCTGATACTGTCTCCAATACTAGAAGATCGATACAAAATATTTTGCATGATAATAATCCTAGGTTATTAGTCATAGTAGGACCATGTTCAATACATGATATTGAAGCTGCTAAGGAATATGCAGAATATATTCAAGAATTTAGAAAAAAATATAATGATAAATTAGAAATTGTAATGAGAGTATATTTTGAAAAACCAAGAACTACAATCGGTTGGAAAGGATTGATAAATGATCCCCATCTGGATGGTTCCTATGATATTAATACAGGTTTACGTAGAGCTAGAAGCTTACTCTCTTATCTTGCAACTCGTGGCATCCCTTCAGCAACAGAGTTGCTAGATCCAATTGTTCCTCAATATATTGCTGATTTAATCAGTTGGACAGCAATTGGGGCAAGGACTACTGAAAGTCAAACTCATAGAGAAATGGCTTCAGGATTATCAATGCCTATTGGTTTTAAAAATGGTACTGATGGTTCTTTTAGCACGGCTATTAATGCGATGCAGTCGGCTTCAAAATCTCATCATTTCTTAGGTGTTAATGATCAAGGTTATGCTTCTATTGTAAATACAACTGGTAATCCAGATGGACATATAGTTTTAAGGGGAGGTTCCAAAGGAGTTAATTTTGAAAATCAACATGTAAACAGTATTTCATCTGAATTAAAAGTAGTTAATCTTCCTTATAAAGTTATGATTGATTGTAGCCATGGAAATTCTAACAAAGATTATAGGAAGCAATCTGATGTTCTTAAAAACGTAGCAAATCAGATTAAGAATGGTGAAAAAAATATTTTAGGAGTAATGCTTGAAAGTCATCTTAAGGAGGGTAATCAAAAACTTTCAAATAGAAAAGATCTTGAATATGGTATGAGCATTACTGATGCTTGCATAAATATAGATACAACGAAAAATTTGCTTCAGATTCTGTATGATTCAATTCTGTAATTTATAAACCTGTAATAAAAAAGTTAAAGCAAAACGCTGCTGAAATTGGCACGATAAAATTATCTATTCCATAAATACTAAATTGTTCAAGTATTGTAGAAATAGAAGCAATAGTAAAAAAATTTATATTAAAAGTGTATTTTTGGATATAACTTAAACTAAAAACTACTATTAAGCTTGTAAGAAACATAGTGGTTGTGCCATAAAAGGATTTTTTTTGGTTTAATAAAATCCAACTTTTGGATTTAAAGTTTTTTCCTATTAATGCTGCAAAGCCATCACCAAATGTCATTATGAAAAAACCAGCAATGAGTGAAGTTGGATCTTTTTCCCAATAAAGGTAAATTAAAATAAATAAACTTAAACAATAAAATAATGTTCCATAACTTTTTCTATCTACATCCTCAATAGTTGGAAACAATTTAGATTGGTAATTTATGAAAGTTAATAATGAAACAAGTCCTGTAAAATAAAGTGCAGAATTTTGATCTATGTCTAGGAATTTTGCGAGAGGAATTAAAGGTCCGATTCCAATATGAATAATTTTTCTCAGTACTTCTTTATTATTTGGATTAAACCTTTTATAAATTATTGATATACAAAAAATAATAAATATATAAATTAAAATAAAAACAAAATTCAACAACTTTATTAGGCTGCTTTTTGATGAGTGGTCATTACTCTTAGTTTTAATATTGCCTTAGCTTCTAGTTGCCTAACTCTTTCTCTGGATACATTTATTTGTCTTCCTATTTCGGCTAGTGTAAGAGGTTCTTCTCCGTCTAAGCCGAATCTAAGTTTCATAATTTTTTGTTCTCTTTCATTTAGTTGAGTCAGCCAAGTGCCTAAATGTTCTTTTTGGATAGTTCTATCCATTCCTTCCATAGGCTCTTCCCCATTTGGATCGGGAATAAGTTCACCCAAAGTACTACGATCTTCTTCTCCTCTTGCGTGAGCATCAAGAGATGCGCATGGAGCACTTTGAGAGATTAAGTCTTCTAAATCTTTTTGCTCAATTCCCATTGCTGTTGCCATTTCTAATCTGGTTGGTTGCCTTCCAGATTTTTGAGATAATTCTCTGGATACTCTCCTCATTTTGGAAAGCTTTTCACTAATATGTATCGGCAATCGAATTGTTCTAGCACTATTATCAATAGCTCTTGTCATTCCTTGTCTAATCCACCAATAAGCATAAGTAGAAAATTTATATCCCATCGCAGGATCAAATTTATCAACCGCTCTCTCTAAGCCTATAGCACCTTCTTGTACCAAGTCTAATAATTCTAAACCTTGATTTTGATACTTCTTGGCAACAGATACTACTAGTCTTAAATTCGCTGACATCATTCTATCTCTAGCTCTTTTCCCAATTTTAATGAGGCGAAGATTTTTTGATGATCTTTCTATCTCAGGAATTTCTAGCATTTTTTTCATGTTTTGAACATGA
>QCTA01000006.1 GCA_003211335.1 Prochlorococcus sp. AG-670-O11
AAACTAAGTGATTTATCATCAGAGTTATTTTTGAGAGCGATATCAGATATAGAAGAAAATAAAAATAGAGATATTAATCTTTTACTTAAAAAACAAACAGATTTTCAAAGAGAATTAAAATATGCAAGAATGATTAACAAATTAGATTACATAATAAATTGGAAAAATACTTCAACTAATATTTATAGAAAAATAAATGCCTTATACCCAAGAGCCAGTACAACTTATAAAAGGAAAAACCTCAAAATATTAAAAATTAAAATCCTAACAACTGATGAAATAAACAATAAAAATTATAAAATTTTAACTAATGTATTTAAGCCCGGATTAATTGTTGGACTTATAAAAAATGTAGGGATTATTATTATGACAAAAACAGATCCAATTCTTTTATTAGAAGCAAAACTAGAAGGAAAAAGCATATCTAGTCAAAATCAATTGATACAACAATTAAATCCTATAATTGGAGAAAAATTTGCTGACTAAGATAATTTCTCCCTTTTTGAAAACCCCCAAATGAAAGAAATTAAAATCAAAATATAAAAATAATAATCTGGCAGAATTGACTCAGTAATTAATGTATTAAGAAGAAGCTTTATCCCAACAATTAGTATCGCAATGTTACCAGCAGTTTCTAATCTTAAAAATTTCTCTAAAAGTCTAAGAAATATGCCCGAAGTAAATCGCAATGCTAATACACCTATAATTGCTCCAAAAATAATAAGGATATATTGATCACTTATGGCAACAGCTGTTGTAATGCTGTCAATTGAAAAAGCAAAATCTGTCAAAGAAAGCAAAGCAACAATCTTTAGAAATTTAAAATTATTAGTTTTATTATCATTGTCTGAATCTTGAGTATCAGATTCGCCGCTAAAAAAAACATTTGAAATAAATAAATAAATAAGATATAAACCAGCAAAAATACGTATTATGATAAATTTTAAAAGGATATTAGATAAAAGAATAAGAAATATTCTGAATAACAAAGAAATAGTTATGCCTATATTTAAAGCTTTAGATCTTAATAAAGGACTTTCAAGAGATTTAGTAAGTGATGCTAAAGCAATAGCATTATCCGCCGATAGCAATAATTCTAAAATAATCAATATAGGTAAAAGTGTAAGAATTTCTGACCAACTATCAACCTGATCAAGCGTTGGTATAAAGGAATTTATTGCAGCAGAATCCATTAATTATTATTCACAATCTTTGTAAAATATAATATAATATAACCTTAAGTAGTAATCAAGTTAATTAAATATAAATGAGTTTAAATTCATTAATTAGTTATATTTCAAATTCACAAATAATAACAGAGTTAGTAACAAGAATTAAAAATAATAATGAACTAAATATTATTGGATCCAGTAGATATGCAAAGTCAATTATAATAAATAGTATTGCTAAGAAAGAAAATAAAGATATCTTACTTATAAGTCCTAATGAGGAAATTGCCTACAAATGGTATGGATATTTCGATAGTATAAATAATAGAAATGTATTATATTATCCTCCATGTGAGAATATACCATATGCATCAATTAACAAGTCAAAGGAGACTGAATATTCACAGTTGTCAGTTATCTCTAAAATTATTAAAAAAGATAGAAAAGATTTAAACATTATAATAACAACCGAAAGATCACTTCAACCTCATTTAATTAAAAACAATCAATTTAAGGAAAATATATTTACAATAACTAAGAATAATAAACTAGATATTAAAGAATTAACAAAGAAGTTAGTTTTACTTGGCTATAACAGAGAAAATTTAACTTCACAGGAAGGGTCATGGAGTAGAAGGGGAGAAATTATTGATATTTATCCAGTTAATAATGAACTACCTATAAGAATAGAATACTTTGATAATATTATTGAAAAAATAAGAGAATATGATCCAGTAACACAAAGAACATTAGATAATATTAATAATGTTGAAGTTGTACAAGTCGGATTTAATTTATTAATAAGGAAAAGGTTAGAAAATTTATCAGGACAAGGTACATTTAATTCCGAAGAAATAACAACTAAAAATAATCTTGATAGATACTTAGGAATAATTGAAGAACATCCATCAAATCTATTAAATTACATATCTAAAGAAACGTTAATTGTCATTGACGAAAAAGAGGAATGTAGTAAATTTTCTAATAATTGGTGTCTTGAATCAGATAATAGTTTTGAAATATATAAAGATGAAATCGCAAATAACTTAAAATCTAATAATATAAACATAAAAGTTAGATCTAATCTTCATCAAAAATTTGATTCAATTATAAAAACTTTTAATAATTATAATGTAATAAATTTATTTGAATTTGAGTCAAATAGAAATATCGATAATAGATTTCTTCTATCAGATAAACGCATAAATACCTCTTCTAAAAATATTGGCAAACTTTCAAAAGAAATAAATAAATTTATATTAAATAAAGATAAAGTATGGATATTATCAGCGCAGCCACTACGAACAAGAAGTTTATTCTTTGAACATGAATGTAATACAACTTACTTAGAAAAACCCAACGATCTTGAAAGCGCGTATAAGTTAATTGACAATTCGACACCAGTAATTATTAAAAATAAAAATAATTATGAAATAGAGGGATTTTATTTACCGATATGGAAAGTAATTCTAATAACAGATAAGGAATTATTTTCTCAGCAAGCTTTATTTAATAATGTATTTATAAGAAAAAGAAAAAGGAGTATAAATTCAAATATAAATGTAAATAAAATAAATCCAGGAGACTATATAGTTCATAAAAACCATGGTATTGGACAATTTTTAAAAATAGAAAAAATAAATATCACTGGTGAATCAAGAGACTACTTAGTTATTCGTTATCTTGATGGAAAAATAAGTGTTGCGGCTGATCAACTTGGGAGTATAAACAGATATAGATCTAGTGGAAAAATAAAGCCAAGAATAAATAAGTTAGGAGGTTCAGAATGGTTAAAAATAAAAAATAAAAATAGAAAAATTATAAAAAAAGTTGCCTTAGACATTTTAAAACTTTATGCAAAAAGGGAAAAACTTAAAGGTCATATATTTCCAGAAGATGGGCCATGGCAAAAAGAGTTAGAAGAGTCATTCCCTTATCAACCTACACCAGATCAACTTACAGCTGTTAAAGAAGTAAAAATTGATATGGAAAGTGATAAGCCAATGGATAGATTAGTATGTGGAGACGTCGGGTTCGGTAAAACAGAAGTAGCTGTAAGAGCAATTTTTAAAGCAATTACATCTGGTAAGCAGGTAATCTTACTTGCTCCAACAACAATTTTAGCTCAACAACACTGGAGAACTTTTTATAATAGATTTTCTCCTTACCCAATAAAGGTTTCTCTACTGAACAGATTTAAAACAAATGCTGAGAAAAAAGATATTTATAATGGTTTAAAAAATAATAAAATTGATTTAGTTGTAGCTACTCATCAAATTTTAGGAAAAGAGATCGAAATTAAAAACTTAGGATTACTTGTAATTGACGAAGAACAAAGATTTGGAGTTAGGCAAAAAGAAAAAATTAAAAATATAAAAACAAATATTGATGTTTTAACTCTTTCAGCTACACCTATACCAAGAACTCTATACATGAGTTTGTCTGGTCTTAGACAAATGAGTTTATTAAATACCCCTCCTCCTTCTAGGAGATCGATTAAAACCTATTTATCTGAAATTGATATGGATGTAATCAGAACTGCGATAAGTCAAGAACTTGATAGAGGTGGTCAAATTTTCTATGTTCTTCCAAGAGTATCGGACATTGATCAAGCGGTTAATAAATTAAAAAATATGTTTAAAGATATAAAGTACATTGTCGCTCATGGACAGATGAATGAAATAGATCTTGAAAATGCAATGATTGCATTTAATAATGGCGAGGTTGATCTGATGATTTGCACTACAATTATTGAAAGCGGATTAGATATACCTAGAGTAAATACAATCGTAATCGAAGATTCACATAAATTTGGTCTGTCACAACTTTATCAATTACGTGGAAGAGTCGGAAGAAGTGGAATACAAGCTCATGCATGGCTATTTTATCCAAATATAAATAAAATTAATGACGCCTCTAAGCAAAGACTAAAGGCTATCAAAGATTTCTCTGAACTAGGAAGTGGATATCAATTAGCTATGAAAGATATGGAAATAAGAGGTGTTGGGAGCTTATTAGGCGAAGAGCAAAGTGGAAAAGTAAATGCAATAGGATATGACTTATATATAGAAATGCTACATGAAGCAATATCAGAAATTAATGGTCAAGAAATACCAGAAACAAAAGATACGCAAGTAGATTTACCAATTAATGCTTTTATCCCTGCAACATGGATATCAAATCGAGAAGAGAAACTAGATGCGTATAAATGTGCAACTGAATGTACTAGCCGCAAAGATCTTACAGAATTAGCAACTGACTGGTCTAATAGGTATGGAGTTTTACCCAAACCAGTTGAATCATTAATACTCTTAATGAATTTAAAATTATTAGCCAAAAAATGTGGCTTCAGTAAAATAAAACTTAAAAAACCAAATGTAATTATAGAGACTAGATTAAAAAAATCCACATTTAAACTTTTAAAAAAAGTTCTACCAACAAATATTCAAACTAAATTTATTTTTGAAGAAGATGATCAGTTTTCAAAAATCACTATTAGAGGATTAGGTGTTACTGATATTCAAAATCAAATTGATCAGTTGATTTATTGGTTAGGATTATTTGTAAACGAAATAAATAACTTCGATAAAAATACAGCTAATGAAAAAATCTAAAATATTAAATAAATGTTTAATCATCACGAAATGGTTCAAATTCAGTTAGGTTTATAAAAATTTATTTGTTGTATGGGCGAATACATAGATGTAGGATTGCAAAGTTCGGTATTTCCTTTTACCTTATTACTTTCTTCAATAGCAGTTGGAGCATATGCTCTTTTTGGTTTTGAGACAGAAAATGATGATGATGATTCAGACTCTGGAAGTGGTGGCTTGATGAATCCTATTTAAATGTAATTTGTCTAGATTTTCTTTTTAATATTTTTATTAATCTTGAAAAAACTCCCAAAATCAAAATCAAGGCAAAAATTAATGAGCCAACAACAATTACAGCTAAAGCAATTTCATACAAATAAGAGATAGAATTTAAAATATTAGCAATCAATTTTTGCAAATTATACGAAAGATTATTAAATATTGAAAATTTGTAAGGGTTTAAATAGTTAAGAAAGAATATAAAAAAACTAAAAAATAACATTACGAAAGATTCTTTAACTAGTTTTCTTTTTGATTTCCTTCTTAAAGTTAATTTTTTTTTAAAAAGAAACTTATCATAGTTCTTATTCAAATTGGGTATTTTTAAATCAGACATTTATAAAAATTACGCTATTAAAACAATAAATAATTTTAAAAAAGAATTATTTTTTATAGTATCTTGTTTAAGGATTGAATGATAAGTTTGTTTTTATTAATTAATAATGAACTATTATTATCATTATCATAAACAGATATAAATGCTGACGAAACAAGAAAAATAGAACATAAGGAAAATATTGGTGGCAAAATAAGATTTAAAATATTTTTTTTATACATTAGATTTAAATTCTTTCTATTATTTGAAGATTTAAATTCTTTCGAATAAAAATTTTTAACATTATTTGAAGATCGTAATTGATCAAAGCAGTTTATGATATCTGCAAAAACTGCATTGCCAATTCTAATATTTAAAGGTTTAACAGAAGGTTTAGAACTTTTTAAAAGTAGTAAATGTGTAAAACTATTCTCAGGCTTAATATCAATTAAATTAGATTTGTATGATGCAGTTTCTTCATTTAGAAGGGAAATAGAGTACGAATAAAAAGCTTTCAATACAGATCTAAGATGATCTATGTTTCCTTCAATTACTGGCTTATCAATAATCATAAGTTTCCATTGAGAAATAATTGATATATTATCTTTATTTTCATCATTCGAATAATCAGGCAATCCAACTATTTCAAGACTCACCGATGACTGATTAAATAAAAGTTTATTTTGCAACATATCAATAATTAAGTAGTGTAGTTCTTAATTTTAGATAACCATCATCTGAAATACATAAAGCTAATGTAAGAATAATTTTAATAAAAATTTCGTCATTGAAATTAGAATCAAGCAGACGTTTAACTTTCATACTATTAGTATTAAATCTTTCACTAATTAATTCAATATATCTATCCTTAAATTCATTCCAAGCTTTAGGATTCCTAAGTAAATCATCTCTAGATTGAAGTATTTGTCTTATATAAGGATATAAAAATTTTGCCATTTCAGCAGTAAGTTTAATCAATGCATTAAATTCCTCTAATTTAATATTGTTATTATTAAAAGAATTCCTCATTGAATTATTGTTCCTTAATTTCCAAATAGTAACTTTATTGGGTATTACTTCATTTAAGTTAAGTTTACTGGATAAAGAATATAGAGATTCTGCACCATTTAAATCAATTGTTTCTAATGCTAATAAAAGTAAATCTAATCTTTGAATAGATTCTCTTGATATATGTTTTTCTTTAGATAAGATTGTAATAATTAACTATGGAATCTATATTTTGATTATAACAGAGAATTCATATTATTCTTTGAAATAAAAATGTATATAATTTATCCAGTTCTTCAGTAGATAATAGACCATAAGTCCAAAGAATAATAGGAAGCGGGGAATTATTTTTAACTGCTAACTTTAATCCCAGCTCAATTGAAGACTCTTTTAATTCAATTTCATCCACAAGAAAAGATACTATTTTTCTGTTTGAATAATTAATCATATTTATTCTTTAATAGATGAGAAAATTAAAGATTTAGTCATATGATTTAAGATAATTCTTCTTATTAAAAGAAACTTATTTAAAAGAATAAATGAGATCTTCCTTAAAGGTATTAATATAAGATTACTATTAGCAAAGAATTTAATCAAACAATCAGTTACAAAAACAGTTGATGTTATATCAATGAATCTCTTGAAATAATATTTATATTTAAATATACTTAAAACTTTATTTCTATTAGACAAATCGCTAGATAAAATTTCGTATATAACATTAACATCTCTCCAGCAAGTATTTAAACCTTGTCCACCAACTGGATGAAATGTGTGAAATGCATCCCCAACAAATACTTCCTTCCTAAAATTAAAAATTGGTATCCATAATGATAAAGAAACAGGGAAAAGATTGATTTCGCTAATAATTTGATCCAGCTTAAAATATTCAGGTAATATTGTTGATAAATTATCTAACAAAAAGTTTTTACTCGTATTAAATCTATCAATAGATTTGTTCGTACTTGCTGTCCAAATTACTTGATATCTATTTGCATCTAATGGTAATAATGCTAATGGACCTTCTTTCCTAAAAATTTCATATGCTCGTTTATGAACGTTTCCTCTAACTAAAACTTCAAATGTTACACAAGACTGATTATATGATTTTTTAAAATTAAAATAATTATGATTTTTCTTATAATTTGAATTTGCTCCAGTAGATATAAATTTATAATCATAACTAATATCTTTATTAGATAAATTTAGAGATGAATTAAAAAATATATTATCCTTTTTATCTATCTCATCAAAAAATATATTCATAAGATCCTTATGTTTAACTACCCATCCAATAGTATTTAAAGAACTAATATCTTCATCCAGATCTGAAGTAGTTAAAATTGTAAAATGTGAAGTTACATTATCAGAAATAGAAAGAGAATCAAATTTATAAAGTTTAGAATTTAATTTATCCCAAAGATTAAATTTGGAAAGTATTTTTCTTGTTGAATGAGTAATAGCATATGTTTTATCTTTGTTTATAAGTTTCTCTCTAGTCAACAAATCTGTAAGGTAAATATTAATATTTAATTTTGATAAAGTTATCGCCAAAAGTAAGCCTGTGGGACCAGAACCAACAATTTTGAAATTTAAATATTTATTCATTAAAAAAGGAATATAACTTTAATTTATTTAAAATAAATATAGCAAATCTCTTCAAATGCTGGTCGCAGCAGATATGGGTAATCACCAATCCAAATGTTTTCTTCAGGTAACCAAGCATCAGTCAAAGAAATATCTCTATCAAAATTGCTGTAATTAGATGAAACTAAGCATCTAATATTTGATCCAATTCTAATTTGACTATGTTTGTTTTCCATAGGAAAACTTAACTTTTCAAGATACCCATCCTCATCCTCTAATTCAACTACAAGCCAAGTTCGTTTTTTTTCAATCAGCTCTAAACGACCTTGTCTATTTGATTGTTCACGTGAACTTTCAATTTTTTCTGTTTTGTAAATATCAGAAATATAACCATCAAAGAGTGAAAAGAACTTTGATTTTTTATAATTAGAATTTAACCTACTTGATTCAAGTATTGGCCCCCAAATTATATATAGAAAAAAAATCACACATAACAATAACCAAAGATTTTCTGTCTGTGTTGAGGATTGACTAATAAAAAGCAAAAGATTTAAAACTCCCCCAATAGAAGAAATAATTAATCTCTGAAGAACTTTTCTGGGTTCTCCAAGAGCATATTTAAACTGACCACCAGTTCCAACAGAAGGAATGAGTTTAGAAATTTGATTTTGTTTTATGGGAATAAGCATTTAAAAAATTAATCTTTCAAGTCCATAAACTAATGAATTAAAATTACCAATTTTTCGTATTGCTTGTAATACTCCAGGCATATAAGCTTTTCTATCAATCGTGTCATGCCTAATCGTATAAGTTTCACCAGGGGAACCCATAATAACAACTTGATGAGCTAACAGCCCAGGCAATCTTATCGAATGAATATTTAAACCTGAATCTCTAACGCCACCTCTAACTCCTTTCAAAGATTCAGATTCATTAACCAAACCTTCATTATATTGCTTTGGATATTCTTCAATCATTTCAGCAGTCTTAATGCAGGTTCCGCTTGGAGAATCAGCCTTCTGATTATGATGCATTTCTATTAATTCAATATTATTATAAAATTTCGCAGCCACAGAAGCAGCTTGTTGAAGAAGTACCATGCCTACAGAAAAATTAGGAATAATTGCGCAACCAACCTCTGCTTTTTGCGCAAAAATAGACAAATCATTTATTTGAGAGGGAGAAAGGCCAGTCGTCCCAATAATGGGTGATATTCCATAGGCAATTGCAGATCTAGTATTATCAAAGACAGAATCTGGATGTGTAAAATCCACTAAAACAGGCTTTATGTTTTGGTTTCTATAGTCTTGACTAATTGAACATAATGAGCCCTCTAGATCATTTGAAACAAAAACATCGCTACTTTTTAAATTCAATAATTGTGAAATATTTTCACCATTATTTTTTTTATTTATATCAATTGCAGCAACAAGTTCACAATCTGAGGAATTTAGAACTGAATCTACAACTTCACTACCCATTCTCCCCAAAGCGCCAGAAACAAGTACTGGTATAGTTTTTTTGGAATTTACAGTCATTTTAAATAAAAAAGATTTTTTAAAGGTTGTTACACGCTATTTATAATGCACACAATAACGGCAATTCACCCGTAGGCTGGTAAAAATACTTAAAGAGAATCAATGTTTACGCAGGTCCGCTCAGCAAACCGCAGAGTATCTCCTGTTGAGGATAACAAACATAAAGTTGTAATAAAAGCAGTTTATGTTGTCCTTGAGCCACAATACCAAAACTCCTTAACTGAAGCCTCAAAATTAATAAATGAAATGAATGGCCCTGTAGGGATAGATCTTAGTGGATATCTAATTGAAGAATTAAGAAATGAAAAAAATTACGATGATTTTAAATCTGACATAGCTGGTGCAGACATATTTATTGCATCATTGATTTTTATAGAAGATTTAGCTCAAAAAGTTGTAGATGCAGTCACTCCGCACAAAGATAATCTTAAGGCCTCTATTATTTTTCCCTCAATGCCTGAGGTAATGAGATTAAATAAATTGGGTTCATTTAGTATGGCTCAGCTTGGACAATCTAAAAGCATAATTGGAGATCTTATTAAAAAGAAAAAAGAATCTGATGGTGCAAGTTTCCAAGATTCTATGTTGAAATTACTGAATACTTTACCCTCAATTCTCAAATATCTACCCGTTGAAAAAGCCCAAGATGCAAGAACATTTATCTTGAGTTTTCAGTATTGGCTAGGAGGAACTAAAGAGAATCTGAAAAATTTCTTATTAATGATTTCAGAAAAATATGTGGTTACGGAAGATTTAAAAGATCAAATAGAAGAGTTTAAAATAAAGGATCCTGAAACTTTTCCTGATTTAGGCATATGGCATCCATTGGCGCCAAATATGTTTGAAAGTTTAAATGAATATCAAAATTGGGAATTCAATAGAAAGGATATTAACCCAAAGAATGATAAAACTCCAACTATTGGATTAGTTCTCCAAAGAAGTCACATAGTTACAGGAGACGATGCTCATTACGTAGCAGTAATTCAGGAATTAGAATATCGAGGGGCACGTGTATTACCTATTTTTTGCGGGGGATTAGATTTCTCTAAACCCGTAGATGAATTTTATTATGATTCAATTGACAAGGAAAGAGCCATAGTTGATGGAGTGGTATCATTAACTGGATTTGCATTAGTAGGTGGTCCTGCCAGACAAGATCATCCAAAGGCCATAGATGCACTTAAAAAGCTAAATAGGCCATATATGGTCGCATTACCCTTAGTATTTCAAACAACTCAAGAATGGGAGAAAAGTGATTTAGGTCTGCATCCTGTTCAAGTCGCTCTTCAAATTGCGATACCAGAATTAGACGGAGCAATTGAACCTATTATTCTTTCAGGACGAGATGACGCTACAGGGAAAGCTCATACACTCCAAGACAGAGTAGATGTTATTGCAGAAAGAGCAATAAAGTGGTCAACTCTAAGAGTTAAGAAAAGAGAAGAAAAGAAGTTAGCAATAACTGTATTTAGTTTTCCACCAGATAAAGGAAATGTTGGAACTGCCGCTTATTTAAATGTGTTTGGCTCTATTTATAGGGTTCTTTTAGAAATGAAAGATAAAGGATATAAAATCGATGATCTCCCAAAAGACTCAAAAGATTTAATGGAAAAAGTGATAAATAATCCAGATGCTATGGATGGTTCTCCTGAATTAAATATTGCCCATAAGATGACTGTGAAAGAATATGAGGAATTCACACCTTATTCAAAGAGATTAGAAGAGAACTGGGGTAAACCTCCTGGTAACTTAAACAGCGACGGACAAAATTTACTTATCTACGGAAAACATTTTGGAAATGTATTTATAGGAGTTCAACCAACATTTGGATATGAGGGTGATCCAATGAGATTACTTTACTCAAGGAGTGCAAGTCCTCATCATGGTTTTGCAGCTTATTATACTTATGTAGAAAGAATATGGGGAGCAGATGCGGTTCTTCATTTTGGAACACATGGTTCACTTGAATTTATGCCTGGGAAACAAATGGGGATGAGTGAGACTTGTTACCCTGATTCCTTGATAGGATCTCTTCCAAATTTATATTATTACGCCGCAAATAATCCATCAGAGGCAACAATTGCAAAAAGAAGAGGATACGCATCAACTATAAGTTACCTAACTCCTCCAGCTGAAAATGCTGGTCTTTATAAGGGGCTTAAAGAATTAAGCGAGCTTGTTGGTTCATATCAACAACTCAGAGAAAGCAGTAGAGGTATTCAAATTATTAATGCAATAGTAGAGACTTCAAAGCAATGTAATCTTGATAAAGATGTAGATCTTCCAATTGGAGAGGTAGAGGAATTAACTATTGAAGAGAGGGATCTATTTGTAGGGAATATATATAAGCAATTAATGGAGATAGAAAGCAGATTATTACCCTGTGGACTTCATACAATTGGAGAAGCCCCTACTGCTGAGGAAGCTGTAGCTACCCTAGTCAACATCGCTTCATTAGAAAGAGAACAGGAAGGTCTTAGGTCTCTACCGGGTTTATTGGCAGAATCAATTAATCTAAAAATAGATGAAGTCTACGACGGTAACAATAAAGGTGAGCTTAATTTTGTTGAACTTAATGAAAAAATAATTAAAACTGCTAGAGAATCAATATTTGCAATGGTTAAATCATTAAAAATAGTTGATGGAAGGGTTTATTTGGAGAAATCTCTATTTTCAAAACTATTAGATTTCTTGAAAATTTTTGGTTTAAATTTACCAACACCTTGGCTGAGAATTTGTAGATTGAATGGATTTAATGAAGTAAATCAAAAAGAATTAAATAAATTATTTGATTATTTATTATTTTGTCTAAAACAGGTTTGTGCGGATAAAGAGATGGATAGTCTCATAAAAGCGTTAGATGGAAATTATGTATTACCAGGACCTGGAGGAGACCCTATTAGGAACCCTAGTGTATTACCAAGTGGTAAGAATATACATGCACTTGACCCACAATCAATTCCTACTACAGCAGCTGTAGCAGCAGCTAAATCTGTTGTAGATAAACTAATTGAAAGGCAAAAAGATGAACAAGGCTGTTGGCCAGAAACAATAGCTTGTGTCTTATGGGGAACCGACAATATCAAAACTTATGGTGAATCGCTTGCGCAAATTTTATGGTTCGTAGGAGTTAAACCAAAACCTGATTCTGTTGGACGGATAAATAAATTAGAACTTATTTCTTTAGAAGAACTTGGGAGACCAAGAATAGATGTTGTTGTAAATTGTTCTGGCGTTTTTAGAGACTTGTTTATAAACCAAATGGCGCTAATTGATCAAGCAGTAAAATTAGCTGCAGAAGCTGAAGAACCTTTAGAATATAATTTTGTAAGAAAACATTCTTTAGAACAGGCAGAAAAAGAAGGAACATCTATAAGGGAAGCTTCAGCCAGAGTATTTTCTAATGCCAGTGGAAGCTATAGTTCTAATGTTAATCTGGCTGTCGAGAATTCAACCTGGGAAGAGGAAAATGAATTGCAAGAAATGTATTTATCTAGAAAAACATTTGCTTTTAATGCGGATAATCCTGGAGAGATGAACCAAAAAAGAGATGTGTTTGAATCTGTAATGAAAACGGCTGATGTAACATTTCAAAACCTTGACTCTTCTGAAATTTCCCTAACTGATGTAAGTCATTATTTTGATTCTGATCCTACAAAATTAATAAAAACATTAAGAGATGACGGGAAAGAACCTAGTAGTTATATAGCTGATACAACTACTTCTAATGCTCAAGTTAGAACATTAGGAGAGACAATAAGATTAGATTCCAGAACAAAACTTTTAAATCCTAAATGGTATGAAGGAATGCTTAAATCTGGATATGAAGGAGTTAGGGAATTATCTAATAGACTTAACTACACACTTGGATGGAGTGCAACGAGTGGTCAAGTAGATAACTTTGTTTATGAAGAAACGAATGAAACATTCATTAATGACGAAGAGATGAGAAAAAGACTAATGGAGTTGAATCCAAACAGTTTTAGAAGGATAGTCGGTACCCTGCTAGAAGTAAATGGCAGAGGTTACTGGGAAACGTCTGATGAAAACATAGAAAAATTAAAAGAACTTTATCAGGAAGTAGAGGACAAAATTGAGGGGGTTAAAGAGTAAATATTAATTGTTATTTCTAAAGATCTTATCTGATACTTTTAAAACTTGATAATTTATTTTTACATTATGAACTCTTACCAGATGAATATTTAGTTGAGAACAAAGACAACTAACAGCCAGTGTTCCTATATCTCTTTCTTTGGGATTATCTTCTTTTAAGATTTCTCCGATAAATCTTTTTCTAGAGGCACCTATTAAAATTGGAAACTCAAACTTTTTTAAGGAATCAATATTTTTTAAGATTTCTATATTCTGATTGGTTTTTTTTGAAAATCCTATACCAGGATCCCAAATTATCCTATCCTTACTTACCCTTTTATTAATAGCTTTTTTTGTTAAAGTTTCAAGAGACTGAATAATCTCAACCAATAAATCATCATAATTTGTGAAATTATTCATGTTTTTACTATTTCCTCTACTGTGAGTAATTACAAAAGGACAATTAAATTTTGCTACAACATCCAATATCTCCTCATCCCTTCTACCACCAGTTACATCATTAATCCAGTTAGCACCATTTAAAAGTGATTCATAAGCAACCTCAGAATTGAAAGTATCAACAGAAATAAGAATGTCGGGATATTCTTTTCTAATTATTTTTAAGTATGGAAGTAACCTTTTTAATTCATTTTTTGCTCCAATTTCTATTGCTCCAGGTCTAGTACTTTGTGCACCGAGATCAATTACATCAACTCCATTTGATATAAAATTATTTACCTGAGATAAAACTTTTTCAATTGAACAAAACTCACCACCATCACTAAATGAATCAGGAGTTAAATTAATAATCCCCATTATTGAAGTTTTTCGACCCCAGTTATCAGGCCAAGGATTATTATTCGTAATTAGCAATTCTAGAAAAACTTATTGGATCCAGAGAAGAACCACCAACCAAAACGCCATCAATATCACTCATAGACATAATCTCATCAATATTATTAGGCTTAACAGAACCTCCATATTGAATAATTACATCATTAAAACCAATTAACTTCCTTATCAAAGAACAGATATAATTAGCATCACTTGCTTCACAGGTTTTACCGGTGCCAATAGCCCATATAGGTTCATAAGCAACAATGAGATTAGATGGATCAGTGTTCTCCAAACCTTGCTCAACTTGTCTTGTGATAACTCTATCAGCTTCACCTCTTTCTCTTTGCTCAAGAGTTTCACCAACGCATACTATGGGAGTAAGTCCACTTGATTGAGCAAAGACAGCTCTCTTATTAATTTGTTCATCACTTTCACTAAAATATTTACGAGGTTCACTATGACCAACAATTGCATATTTCACTCTATGTTCAATGAGCATTTTTGGTGAGATTTCTGCGGTGAAAGCCCCTTGTTCCTCCCAATGGATATTTTGACTAGCAATATCTAAATAATCAAAGTTAGAATAATTTGAAAAGGTTGAAATCGCAGTAAAAGGAGGCGCAATTATTATTTTTCTATCATTAGGTATGTCCTTAATTAGAGGGAGAAAGTCCTCCAAATAATTTTTTGCTTCAGCACATGTCATGTGCATCTTCCAATTACCAGCGATTACAGAAGTTCTCAAAAAAATAAATTGTTCAAGAAAAATATCCTAATATAACTTGAGGTTAATAGGCTAATTATTCAAAAATTAATTCATTTTTTAGAAACATAACTTTATCTCCTTTTACTAATTTTCTTCCTCTTCTTTTTTCTATCTCACCGTTGACTTTAACCTTACCGGATTTTATAAGGATCTTTGCCTCGCCTCCTGATGATACGAAGTTGTGCCATTTTAAAAATTGATCTAATTTCATAGTTTTATAAATCCACGGGTATTGATAAAGTATAAGAAATACTTAAAAGTGATATCTTGCGAATAATACCACCAATCAAAACTTACAAAACAAGCTTTATCAAAGGTTTTATTTGTACTCTATTATATGTAGCTTGTTGGCCGATATTAGCTTTTTTAGCAGGTAAACTAATTCCTGCGATAGGTTCAGGAAATCTAACAGAAGTTACAAAAATAATAATTAAATCTTTAATAGTATTTTTAATTCAAAAAACAGCTCAATTTGGACAAGATATCTTAGTTTCAAAACCAGCATTAGAAATAAGTGAGGTAATGCGTGAAAATTTATTTACCAAAATTCATAAAATTAAGATTAATTTTGTTGAAAAATTATCTGCTGGCGACATTACATATAGACTTACCGAGGACGCAGATAGGGTTAGTGAGATAATTTATAAAACATTTCAGGATACACTCCCTTGTATTTTACAGTTATTAGCAGTTGTAATTTATATGTTTTACATAGACTGGTCCTTAACAATATCAACTTTTGTATTAGCACCAATAATAATTTTATTCGTTAACAGCTTTGGTAAAAAAGTATTAACAGCTTCTGAAAAAAGTCAGGAATCAACAAGTGCAATAGCGAGTATTTTAGGAGAATCTATAAATGGAATATCTACTATAAGATCTTTTGCTGCAGAAGACTGGATTAAAGATAGATTTAAAAATAGATTAAACTTAAATAAGAGCGCAAAATATAAAACGCTCAAAGTAATTGCTCTACAACATCCAATTGTTGGCTTTATTCAAGCTTCTGGAATATTGGCAATTTTAGGATTAGGAGCAATAAGAATAAATATAGGATTGTTGAATACAGAGGGATTTAGTAGTTTTTTTGCAGCTATTTTGATGCTAATAGATCCTATTAGTCACTTAAGCTCAAATTTTAATGAATTTAAACAAGCAGAGGCATCAATAAAAAGATTAAAAAAATTAAATTCAGAGCCTGTTGAGGAAGAATTAAACAATTCAGTTAATATTCAAAATATTGATGGAAAGATAGAATTCAGAAATATATATTATGAGTATAAAAAAGAAGTAAAAGTTCTAAAAAATATAAATCTAAAAATTTTAAAAGGACAAATAATTGCATTTGTCGGCGTATCAGGTGCAGGTAAAAGCACTATGTTGGCATTAATACTAAAATTTATCAATCCAACAAGTGGTCAAATTTATATAGACGACAAAGACATCTCATTTGTTAAGACCAAGTCAATAAGATCAAATATCGCAATAGTTCAACAACAACCTTTTTTATTTACTGGAAGAATAATTGATGTTATTAAAATGGGGAGAAATTTTTCAGAAGAAGAGGTAATTAAGTCCGCCAAGATTGCAAATGCTCATGAATTTATTCTTAAACTACCAAACAAATACGAAACAAATATAAGTGAGAGAGGTACAAACTTTTCAGGAGGGCAAATTCAAAGATTAGCAATTGCCCGAGCAATATTGGGAAATCCCTCTATACTTTTATTGGATGAGGCGACAAGTGCATTAGATTCAGATTCAGAAGCAGAAGTTCAAAAAGGGTTAAATCAAGCAATGAGTAACAGAACCGTTATTATTGTCGCCCATAGATTATCTACCACTCAAGGAGCAGATAGAATTGTGGTTTTTGATAAAGGTAAAATTATTGATAGTGGTAAACATATAGATTTGATAAATAAAAATGGGATTTATAAAGAATTATGTGAAAAACAGTTGATTAAGATTAATTGATTATCTTTAAATTAGTAAAGCATTAATTATGACTGAAAAAAAAATTGATAGTAGTAATCCAGTTTTAACATTTGAAGGGAAGAAATATAATGTTAATGACTTATCTAACGATACAAAAGAAATTATTAAAGGATTAAAAATTGCTGAAACTCAGTTAAAAATGCATGAAGATACTCTTAAATTATTATCCATTGGAAGGAACTCCTTAGCTAATCAATTAAGAGATAAACTTAAAAATTATGAATAATTTCTAGTAGTTATGAATTTCTTGAAGAGATATAGTATCAATATTATTTAGACGTAAAGACTTTATCGCCTGCAAAGCTGCTTTTGCGCCAGGAATAGTGGTAAAAGTTGGAATGTTATATTCTAAAGATGCTCTTCTGAGATAAGCATCATCATGGAAAGCTTGAGAACCAACTGGGGTATTGATAACTAATTGGATAAGACCAGAACGAATTGAATCTTCAATATTTGGCCTTCCTTCATGTACTTTTAAAACCTCATCAACTTCAATTCCTAAATTTAATAAATATCTTGCAGTACCTTTAGTAGCAACTAATTTGAAACCTAATATTATTAGTTCCCTAGCTATTTCATCCAATTTCTCTTTATCCAAATCATTAGTAGATAAGAAAGCAACACCCTCAGATGGAACACCGTTGCCAGCAGCTAATTCAGACTTCGCATAAGCTAAGCCAAAATCATCTGCTAATCCCATCACTTCACCAGTAGAACGCATTTCTGGACCTAGTAAAGTATCTGACCCAGGAAACCTTTTGAAAGGCAAAACGGCTTCCTTAACAGCTTGATATTTCGGAATTACTTCATTAGTAAAATTTATATCTTTTAAAGAGGATCCTTGCATTAATTGAGTCGCCATTTTTGCAAGAGGTTTACCGATAGCTTTAGAGACAAAAGGAACAGTTCTTGATGCACGTGGATTAGCTTCAAGAATAAACAATTGATTATCATCATTATTATGATTTCTCACTGCGAATTGCAAATTAATTAAGCCAACAACATTCAACTTATTTGCAATAAGTTTTGTCCATTTTTTAACGGTCTCTAATGTTTTTGGTGATAAGGAAATTGAAGGTAAACAACACGCTGAATCTCCAGAATGAATACCTGCAGGTTCTACATGCTCCATGAGACCTGCTATTACAACTGAACCATTTTCGTCGCATAAGGCATCAACATCAATCTCTATTGCATTACTTAAATATTGATCTAATAAAATAGGATGATCAGGCGAAACTTTAACGGCCTCGGTTATATATCGAGATAAATCATTTTTATCCTTTACTATTTCCATAGCCCTTCCACCTAAGACGTAAGATGGTCGAACAACTAATGGGAAGCCTATATTTCTTGCAACTAATATCGCCTCTTCTTCATTACGTGCTATTCCGTTGAGAGGTTGCCTTATATTTAATTCTTCAAGAATTCTTGTGAATTCTTCTCTATCTTCAGCTATATCTATAGAAAGAGGAGATGTCCCAAGAATTTTAGATTTACATTTGATACCATCTTTAGACTTTAACCAATTGAATAGTGGCAAAGACAATTTAAGAGGAGTTTGTCCTCCAAATTGTACTATCAACCCATATGGATTTTCAGCCTCAACAATATTGAGAACATCTTCTAATGTAACAGGTTCAAAATATAAGATATCGCTGGTATCATAATCAGTTGATACGGTTTCAGGATTACTATTAACCATTATCGTTTGATAACCATTACTTGAAGCTTGATATGAGGCATGGCAGCAACAGTAGTCAAATTCAATGCCTTGACCAATTCTGTTAGGTCCTCCACCTAGTATCATTATTTTTTTTAAATTATTAGCATTATTGGCAGAAGTTTCATTGTCATATAAAGGTATATTATTATCAGAAAAAGATTCTTCATAGGTCGAATAATGGTAGGGAGTTTCAGATGAAAATTCAGCGGAACAAGTATCAACGGTTTTATAAAGTGGTAAGATTTTAAGTTTTTTTCGATAATTTCTTACTTCAAAGAATTCAGAGTTAGTTAATTTCGCAATCTGTTGATCTGAAAAGCCTAATTGCTTGGCACTTAACATTAAATCTCTATCAATTTCTGTAAGTTCAATCCCTTTTAAAAATCTATTCTGAAAATTAAAAATATTTCGTAACTTCTCAATAAACCATAAATCAATTTTAGTTATTTCATTAATGTAGGAATTAGACTTACCGGATTCCATTGCTTTTTTCACAATTAAAATTCTTTCAGCAGTTGGGTTACGCAAATTATTCTGCAAGTCATTATCGTTGGAAAATTCTCCAATAGAATCACATTCCCAACCAAAAATACCAATTTCCAATGATCTCAAAGCTTTTTGAAAGGATTCTTCAAATGAACGTCCAATTGCCATTGATTCTCCAACAGATTTCATTGCTGTATTTAAAATTTTTGAGGAACCTTTAAATTTTTCAAAAGCAAATCTTGGAACCTTAGTTACGACATAGTCAATTGAAGGTTCGAAACAAGCAGGAGTTTTTTTAGTAATATCATTAATAATTTCATTAAGTGTGTATCCTACTGATAACAAAGCTGCAATCTTAGCTATTGGAAACCCTGTAGCTTTACTAGCTAATGCAGAGGATCTACTTACTCTTGGGTTCATCTCAATAACTATTACTTCTCCGTTATTAGGATTTACAGCAAACTGAATATTACTCCCTCCTGTTTCAACCCCTACTTCTCTTATTATTTTCAACGATAAATCCCTCAATCTCTGATATTCTTTATCAGTTAATGTTTGAGCAGGGGCAACTGTTATTGAGTCTCCCGTGTGAACACCCATTGGATCCAAATTTTCAATACTGCAAATTATAACTACGTTATCAACCTTATCTCTCATAACTTCTAATTCAAACTCCTTCCACCCTATTAGAGATTTTTCAATTAAAATTTGATTTCTGGGACTTTCCTCAAGACCAGATTTGCAAAGATCATTAAATTCCTCAAGATTGTAAGCGATTCCACCTCCAACGCCTCCTAAAGTAAAAGCAGGTCTAATAATTAATGGATATGAGTTTATTTGCTTAGATACTTCCCTCGCTTCAGATAAATCAGAAGCGATACCAGAAGGACATACATTTACATTTATTTTTTCCATCGATTCTTTAAATAGTTTTCTATCTTCAGCTTTGTTGATAGCGTTTAAGTCAGCTCCTATTAATTCAACATCATTATTAATCAAAAAATTAGATTCAGAAAGTTTTACTGCCAAATTCAAGGCAGTTTGACCTCCCATTGTTGGAAGGATAGCATCAGGTTTTTCCTTTAAAATTATTTGTGAAACTATTTCAGGCGTGAGGGGTTCAATATAGGTTTTATTCGCAATCTCAGGATCAGTCATTATGGATGCTGGATTAGAATTAACTAAAATAATTTCATAGCCAGCTTTTCTTAAAACTTTACAAGCTTGAGTACCTGAATAATCAAATTCACATGCTTGACCTATTACAATTGGGCCTGAACCAAGAATGAGAATTCTTTTAAGATCACCTCTTTGAGGCATAATTAGAAAATTTAATTTATTTAATGCTACTTATAAATCATCAGATGTTAATCAACTTACTTGAAAAGCAACATTTGTTTCTATAGTATTGGTAATAAAAAATAATATAATTTATGAGCGAACTTCAGCGACTTAAGAGTTTGTTGCCACCGGAAAATGAAAGTTGGGTTTTTATTGAAGCTGCTGCCGCAATAGATCCTCCATTGATTACATTAGAGGAAATTGGTCGAGACGAAGTTGAAATTCAAATAGATTTAGAAGAATGGGATAATTATGCAATTGATCATAGAAATCTATTGTTTTGGCATGAAGTGGGTAAAATTCAAAACGATTCGATTCCGAGAGATGGGTGGGAAATGGCAGCTTTAGCAATTGGTCTTGGAGGGGCGATAGGTGAACTATGGGTGCAAGATGGATTGCTTTTATTACTAGCTCTTGGCTTATCAGGTTTTGCAGGATACAGACTTTATATAAAAAATAATTCTGAAAAAAGATTGCAAGATGCTATTTTCGCAGATGAAAGGGCCATAGACCTTGCCTGTAGATTTGGGTATAGTATTCCAAATGCGTATAAAAGTCTCGGTGGAGCATTAAAAGAGTTAATTGACAAAACTAGAAAAAAGAAAAAAAGAAGCATTTTTGAAGATAGGTTAGAAGCTCTAAGAAAAAGTGCTGAAAAAGCTAGATCAGAATTATCACAACAAGAGGGTTCAGACAAATCAGTTTCAAGTGAAAACGTTTATGGACAATAAATCTTTAGTTTTAATAGCTGCCAAAGCCTGTGATGAAAAAAAGGCTCAAGAAATAAAGTTAATTAATATCGATAAAGTTTCGTACATTAGTGAATGGATACTTATTGCAGAAGGCTTATCAGATGTTCAAGTAAGGTCAATTACAAATTCTGTTGAGGTAGAATTAAGAGAAAAAGCTAATATTGAACCGATTAGAAAAGAAGGAGTTAGCGAAGCAAAATGGGCACTACTTGATTATGGTGATTTAATAGTAAATATTTTTCAACCGGAAATAAGAAAGTTCTATGATCTTGAATCTTTTTGGAACAATGGAGATAACTTAAATTTCCCATAAAAAATATTGATGAACCTATCTAACTGCCCCGTACCCAAAGAACAACAGCCAACGAATGAATTCATAGAATTATCACGATCTAAAATATTTTCTTGGCCAAAATCGAAGACATCTTTCTCATTCATATTATTAAAGTTTTGGGCAGTAACATTTTTTATATTTGTTTTTATTTCTTCAGGGAGTGTGTATTTTGAAACTTCAACATTAAGGTACATTTTATTAAGCTTTTTTAGTAGCTTATCTTTACCTCTTCTTTTCTCTATTAGGTTATATCTTGGTTGGAATCATATTTTCAAAAGATTAACTTCTGAAAAAGTAGAATATGAAGAATCAGGCTGGTATGACGGGAAAATATGGCTCAAACCACTTAATTTAAAGGAGCAAGAATCACTAATAGCTACATTAGAAGTAAAGCCAATATTAAATAATTTAATACAGATTTTATCTCTCATTATGATATTAGCTTTATTTGGAATTTTGCTCTTCCAATACAATAATATTTAAAATGAGCTCCAATTTTAAAAATTTATATACATCAAACAATCCTCCACTAGAGATGTTTCTAATGAGAGGTTCGAAACTAGAATCAATCCATAAAGTACATGCAGTAATAAGTGATAAAAAAGGAAGAGTATTAATGTGTGCTGGAAATCCAGAATATAAAAGTTTCATAAGATCAGCCTTAAAACCTTTTCAAGCAATTCCATTTGTGAGTAGTGGAGCTTCATCAAAAATCAATAATTCACAAAAGTCAATAGCTTTATCCTGTGGATCTCATAGTGGATCTAAATTACATACGAGAGAAGCGTATAAAATATTGTGGGAATACGATATAGATATCAAAAATCTCAAATGTCCCTTAAAAATAACAAGTCCATTAGAACATAATTGTTCTGGTAAACATGCAGCATTTCTTGCAACATGTAAAAAATTAAATTGGCCTTTAGAGACTTATTTAAAAGGAAATCATCCCCTTCAATTACAAATATTTAAAATAATATCTGAATTACTTGAAATTCCTCAAGAGGAAATTTATGCAGAGAGAGATGACTGTGGTGCTCCAACTTTATATATGAAACTACTCGAAATGGCAAAATTATATTCATTATTAAGCAGTTCAGATAATGCCGAATTAGAACAAATAAGTAGAGCGATGACAAAAAATCCGATAATGATAAGTGACCAGAATAGATTTGATACTGAAGTTATACAAGCGTCACATGGGCATGTAATAAGCAAAGGGGGATCAGAAGGAATACAGTGTTTTTGCAAAGTAAATGAAGGAATGGGTTTAGCCCTAAAAGTTGAAGATGGATCAAAAAGAGCAAAACAATCAGTCGGATTACATTTATTGAAACAATTAGAATGGATTTCTGAATTAAGAATACAAGACATAGAGGATAAGATCTTAAGATTACCTGAAGGTGTCCAAATTGAAGTAAAAGGTCAATTAAAGTTCCAAGAATCCTAATAAAAGAAAAAAAGAACCCTTTCAGATGTATGCTATGTATATGTCGCGGGGTAGAGCAGTCTGGTAGCTCGTCGGGCTCATAACCCGAAGGTCGGAAGTTCAAATCTTCTCCCCGCCACCAATTTTACGTAGCTTAAAAGTTTTTTATCCATTTAAATAGTTTTAGCAATATATAAAAACTTTAGGAAAAGGAAAATTATATCCAAAATTAAATAATCAGATACTTGACTAACTATGCATCATGTATTTAAACTTATAGTACACATGTATTATTTGCTAACGATTATAAGAGCAGCTAATGTTTGGATTAATTTTTCTTACTGTTACCGTAATGAATCTCTAAAGTTGTTGCCTAATTAATTCAGAGTGAAACTGTCTAATTTTATTTAAAAATAATAAAAAAGTCAGCAAGAGTTCATTTCAAGATAATAGCCCAAACATTTTATGCTAATAACCTTTGGTGAACTTACAGCAATTAAATCGTCAAGCCAAATGGCCTTGGACGATGCCTGAAAAGAATGGCATCATCTCCAATTAAAAAGTTGGACTTTTGAAAATTTGAATTCACATGAAGCATCCTGACTTAGTTAAAATTAACTAACAAGAAACCATCTAAAGAAGATAGAAAAATATCTCTTCAAGACCCATCAAAACATTTACCAGAATTATTTAATGGTGTAGTAATTAAATCAGATGAATAATAAGCTTATGAATCATAAAGAATTAGTAGACCAGGTTTCAGCAAATTTGTTTAAGCAAAGTGGGAGGATTGAAAGTCAAAAGTCCTGGCTTGCAATAAGAAATTATCTAGAGAAATTAGATTGCGAGCAACTTATGTTGATGCTTAAGGAAGCTGTTTAGAGATCGTTTCAACATAAAGAACAAGATTTAAATTTTGAATATTAAATATAAGCAGATTCTTTTATTAATAATAGTAATTAAAATAATGTATTAAAAAACTCCTTTTAAAAAGAATTTTAAAAAGCTGAATAATCCCCATCATCTAGCTTTATAAAACAATAGCACGAAATTAAGATACATAACACCACATATAGCGATTCAATAAATATAATTTACACTATATAATGGGGTTGATCTCTGTAAAAATTTCTGTCATAATAAAAATCCCCATCATTCTGGCTCTTCACTATATGTAAGAGTCTATTTTTTTGATTAATATTAACTTTCTAAATACATAAACAATAAAATATTAACAAAGTAGATCAATATGCATAAGAATATATAAAACTCAAATTTTTATATATTTTAAAGTTACTCAAATAAAATATTAGTACATAACATTCTTATAATTAGGATTATAGAAGAATATATATTCTAGGAAGTTACAATTTTTAGTAGAAAGATAAAAATCCATTTATTCTTATTTTTATATTGTTATTAATTATCTATGAAAGACAATTATCGCAGAGGTAATTTAGAAAACAAAATAAGTATGATATTGTTTTGTATTTATCTTTTTGCAGTTGCAGTTATATTTACTCGTGGTCTAATTTTATTTATTAGTAGGTGAATATTAATTTATAAATATTGAAGCTAAACTAGATATCAAATTAGCTGGATTATGGAGTCTTCAAGATTGCGTGATAAATAAAATTTTATACTGTTTGAAGTGTGCTAATTAATTTTATACAATCCTTTAAATGCAAAGCTTAATGTTATTGGATAAATAGATTTCTATTTTAATACCAACTATAATTTATAACTCTTAGGAGAAATTTCAGTACATCTTTAAACTTATTTATTAAAGAAATAAAATTATTAATAATTCAAATAACTGCAAGAATTAAAATATTGCAATTAAAATGTCTTAATTAAACTCTAACTTAAATTAATTCATAATAAAGAAGAAAAAAATAAGTAGTTAATTCCTCTTAAAAAGTCAACACCAATTTTTATCAGATTCAAGAAAGATATCAATAGTCTGTTGATTTTTTATCTTCTCTTCAAGAAGTTCTTCTTCAGATCTTTCTTTAGCTTTAGAATTGTCTTCTTGTTGTTTTAAATTAGTTTTAGACATTTTTGTAAATCCTATAGTTATGTTTTAACAAGCTTTAATAATGATTTGAAAAGAAAAAGAGTACGGTTAGAGGTACTAACTTATACGGATAAAGGATCCGCAATTCAATAATTGCACCTCCATTTTAAATACGATTAATAAATTCATTCAAATATAGATCCAATTGAGTTTCTTGGTTATTTAAATAAGAATATAATTACTATATCTATTCATAAAATTTTCTGAAAATTAACGTTATTACTTAAGAGTTGGTTCTTACAATAATTTGTTCTTATTTAAATCTAAACTTAAAATAGCTAATAATTTCATTTAAATGTTTTTTACTAAAGGTGTATAAGTTGAAAATAACCATTTTTGTTCAAAGAATATTTATGAAACCATAGGTTTAATAGTGTATCAAGTCCAATTCCTTTTAAATTATTATTATTCAAAATTTTATATTCTGATAAAGCTATTAATAAATAAGGAAACATCATGTCAGAAACATCGGGAGGTAATTTCTTTAAAGGAACGCAATTACCTTTTTCCCAAAGAATCTTGATATCTTGAGTAAACAAAGAGCTCCAATAATTAAAGTTACAATATAATTTGTCTGGAGGTAAAAGGTTAAGCGTTAATTCCTTTGTATGAGAATCCATAGTGATAGTTATAGAAATAAAATTCTTAAAATAACCGAATACATATTCTATTACCAGAAAATAGATATTTAAGAAAGGCTAATAAATACAAAAAACTACAACCTATTATTATCATATAGTGCAGAACAGTGCAATACTTATAATATCAAATCTCGCCTCTCATTCTTTCTTGAAATTGAAGGAACATTAAAAATTTTGTATAAATTTCCATATCTATAAGGTCTTCGTTCTCTTCATTAATATAATCAGCGTTATAATTTTTTAAATTATTATTACATTCATTAGAATAAAATTTTTTAAAATTATTTATCTTTGTTCTATTTTCATTACTATTTCTCAAACTATCACTATGATCTAGAACTTTACCAGTTTTTATACTGTACATCCCTCTTTTATATAATGCTTCTTCTACTAAAATATTAATTATTTTTGAGCTACTTAAATTGTTTTCAAAACTCAATTTATTTATTAGATTTAATACCTCACTTCTTGGAATAAAACCAACTCTTCTTTTCTTAGTAGGCATATAAAGTTCAGCACTTGACTATAGTAAGTGTTGCACTATATTTAAAACAAGTCAATAATTTTTCTTATGATCATACCTTTCACTCTTTTGTTCGGGGTAGTTGGATATCTTTATTACAAGTCTAAGGATGAAGTGTCTTTAGTTGAAGGAGTAAAAAATGATTCGTCAAAAGATCAAATTGATGAAGATGATTCATATAAGGACTTTGAAGATCTATTTATATAATTTGAAATTGTTTAAACTAAACTTATTATTATTTACTAAAACCCATGTAATAAGAGTGCAAGCTTAGCAATAATATAATTGAAGTGCCAAAGTACCATACAAAAAACCAAGTTTCGAAAGCTAAGTCATTAGTTTTATTACTGCGTTTAAGTTTATCTAATATTTTTGAAGAATGAATGTTGGGTTTTCCAAAGATACTCAAGGAATTCATAATTAATGTCTTTCTTTTTAATCAAACAAAAAAAATATATAAATGCAAGTTTCCTTTAATTCTTAAATGCAATTTAATCCAAATAGTAATAAAAATATTAGAGTAAAAATAAAATTCTTATGTCAAACAAGTTCGTTTCATAACCGAACCCCTAAATAAATTGGTGAGTAATTAATATGGGTGTTAATTATTTTATACAGGAATGACTGTACATCAAGATTACGAAATAAAGATCAACATAAATGAGTTGATTGAAAAAAGAATTCCTTGTTGTGATTTGTTACATCCTGATCACTGTCTAACAGAACAACAAGTTTCAGAAATTGCTCATGACATTAGGATGGATTTGAATCTTCATGACTTATATAAGCAAGTTGACCAACACATTATGAACTATGTCAACGCTGCAGGTATAGACAATAAAGATCACTGGGTAGAACCAAATCTTCCGGACTTAGATAGAGATTCAAAAGAAGAAGTTGGAATAGAATTTGATTGAAATCAATAAATGAGAACATTTATATTTAATTTTTAGCGCAATGATTGTAATCAAATATTTTTCGGAATTTGACTAATATATATATTTTTTTTCTAAATCGTCAATTAATTTATAAATACTTTCAGCACTTTTCTTTTTACTTTTAAATAAAAACTTAGCACTTAAAAAAGTTATTAAAATTGAGAAAAAAGAAAAGGTCAATATAGTTAGCCAATTAAATGTCATTTAAGAATTACCTCTTCATATAACTTATTTAAATAATAT
>QCTA01000007.1 GCA_003211335.1 Prochlorococcus sp. AG-670-O11
ATTTTGATGTCCAATTAATTGGTGGGATGGTTTTACATGAAGGTCAAATTGCTGAAATGAAAACTGGAGAAGGTAAAACTCTCGTTGCAACGCTGCCTTGCTACCTAAATGCTTTAACTGGGAATGGTGTACATGTTGTTACTGTAAATGATTACTTGGCTCGAAGAGATGCTGAGTGGATGGGACAAGTTCATCGTTTTTTAGGTTTATCAGTTGGTCTGATTCAGCAAGATATGAGTCCTTCTGAAAGGAAAGAAAACTATGCATGTGATATAACTTATGCCACTAATTCTGAATTAGGCTTTGATTATTTGAGAGATAATATGGCTACTGACATTGAAGAAGTAGTTCAAAGAAGATTTAACTATTGCGTTATAGATGAAGTGGATTCAATTTTAATTGATGAAGCAAGAACTCCTCTAATAATTTCCGGACAAATTGAAAGGCCTCAAGAGAAATATCAAAAAGCTGCAGAATTATCGTTGTCTCTCATTAAGGCAAAGGAGTTAAGTAAAGATGGTGTTGATCCAGAGGGTGATTATGAGGTTGATGAAAAACAACGTAGTTGTATTTTGACTGATCAAGGATTTGCCAAATGTGAAAAGTCATTGAAGGTTAATGATTTATATGATCCTCAAGATCCATGGGCTCATTACATCACTAATGCTTTAAAAGCTAAAGAATTATTCGTAAAAGACGTAAACTATATCATTAAAAAAGATGAAGCAGTAATAGTTGATGAATTTACGGGAAGGGTTATGCCTGGAAGAAGATGGAGTGATGGACAACATCAAGCAATAGAAGCAAAAGAAGGTCTTAAAATTCAGCCTGAGACCCAAACATTAGCATCCATAACCTATCAGAATTTTTTCCTTTTGTATCCAACTTTGGCTGGGATGACAGGGACTGCTAAGACAGAAGAGGTAGAGTTTGAAAAAACCTATAAATTAGAATCAACAGTTGTCCCAACTAATCAAATAAGGAGGAGACAAGATTGGGCTGATCAAGTTTTTAAAACAGAGCTCGGAAAATGGAAAGCCGTCGCTAATGAGACAGCAGAAATTCATAAGAACGGTAGACCCGTTTTAGTAGGTACAACGAGTGTGGAAAAAAGTGAGTTATTAAGTTCGCTTCTTTTTGAGCAGCAAATCCCCCATAATTTACTAAATGCGAAACCAGAGAATGTAGAACGTGAGGCAGAAATCGTAGCTCAGGCTGGAAGATCAGGTGCTGTCACCATTGCAACTAATATGGCTGGAAGAGGTACTGACATTATCCTTGGCGGTAATAGTGATTATATGGCAAGGCTAAAATTAAAAGAGACTTTAATGCCTTTGCTTGTAAAGCCAGATAATGAGCATAAGCCACCAATACCTCAACAAAGAAATTCAAAAGCTGGGGGAGGTTTTTCTGCAAAGGTTGATTTAATATCAAATAAGGATACTAAAAGTGGGGCAGCAAGTCTTTTCCCGTGTCAGTTAGGCGAAGACATTACAAAAAAATTATCTTTATTATCTAAAGAACTTGTGAAGAATTGGGGAGATAGAAGTTTAACTATTTTGGAATTAGACGATAAAATTGCTACTGCTGCTGAAAAAGCTCCAACTGAAGATAAACTTATACAATCTTTGAGAAACTCTTTATCAGAGGTGAAAAATGAATATGAAAAGGTATTAATTCATGAAGAAGAAAATGTTAGAAAAGCTGGAGGTCTTCATGTCATAGGAACTGAAAGGCATGAGTCAAGAAGAGTTGATAATCAACTTAGAGGAAGAGCAGGTAGACAAGGAGATCTTGGGAGTACAAGATTCTTTTTATCTTTGGAAGATAATTTATTAAGAATATTTGGAGGGGATAGAGTAGCAAATTTAATGAATGCTTTTAGGGTGGATGAAGACATGCCTATCGAATCAGGAATGCTTACTAGATCATTAGAAAGTGCTCAGAAGAAAGTTGAGACTTATTATTATGATATTAGAAAACAAGTTTTTGAATATGATGAGGTAATGAACAATCAAAGAAAAGCTGTTTATAATGAAAGATTAAGAGTTTTAAAAGGGACTGATTTAAAGAAACAAGTCATAGGCTATGGAGAAAGAACAATGGAAGAGATTGTAGAAGCTTATATCAATCCTGATTTACCTCCAGAAGAATGGGATATTGATCAATTGATTTCTAAAGTAAAAGAATTCATTTATTTATTAAATGATCTCAAATCTACAGATGTAAGTGTGTTATCTATGGAAGAATTAAAAAATTATCTTCAAGAACAATTACGTATTGCATATGATTTAAAGGAGTCTCAAATAGAGCAATTTCGTCCAGGTTTAATGAGGGAAGCTGAAAGGTTTTTTATCCTTCAACAAATTGATAACTTATGGAGAGAACATCTTCAATCGATGGATTCTTTAAGAGAATCTGTAGGATTAAGAGGTTATGGTCAAAAGGACCCCCTGATTGAATATAAAAATGAAGGTTATGATATGTTTCTTGAAATGATGACTAATATGAGAAGAAATGTCATTTATTCAATGTTTATGTTTCAACCTAAAAGTGAAAAAGAAACTAATAATTAATTTGACTTTAATTATCTCCCAAGAATTCTATTATTTCTTTGTCTTTTAGATTTTGCGAATTGCCCACCTTAGAAATGTCAATAGATTCTGAATTTACTAAACATTGAAGGGCTTTTTGTAATTTAAGAATTTGGTTCTCAAGTTCATCTATCCTATCCATTAAGTTTTTAATTACATTAGCTTCAGCATCTGGTAATGCAGAGTGTGCCAGAGGATTTACTTTTACACCACTTTGATGAACTACTCTTCCAGGAATCCCTACAACAGTACTATTCTCTTCGACATTACGAACCACGACTGATCCTGCGCCAATTCTTGTGTTGGGCCCAATTATTATTGAACCAAGAACTTTTGCGCCTGCCCCTACTACAACATTCTCCATTAATGTTGGATGTCTTTTGCCATGACTTTTACCAGTTCCACCTAAGGTCACCCCTTGATAAAGCAGGCAGTTATTACCAATTTCAGCAGTTTCACCTATGACAACCCCCATTCCATGATCTATAAAAACTTTTTTCCCAATTTTGGCACCTGGATGTATTTCTATTCCGGTAAATAATCTATTTGCATGACTTAATAATCTAGGAATTAAAGGTAATTTTAAAAGCCATAATTTATGGGTAAACCTATGAATTACAATTGATTGGAAACCAGGATAGCAAAGAAAAATCTCTAAAATACCCCTTGCTGCAGGATCTCTCTCTCTTATTATCTCAATATCTGACCTGAAAGTTCTTAGCATAATAATATTAATTAAGAACTCCTATCTCTGTTTTTAGATGATTTATAGTTTTGATGCTTAAATAATTTTTTGCACATATAATCTGTGGTACTCTCATCAATTGCGAACGGTTTTTTATCAGAGTATTTTCAACAACGGATAAACTTGGTCCATCGCACACTAACTGATTGGAAGCTTTTAATAGAGATAATAGTCTACTGCTATTATCCGAGATAGTTGACATAAGTACTATATCACTGCCTCTCATGCTGTGGATAATAATTTCTGCGGCTCTTAATAGACCTGGACTGATGCTTACAATACCGACACAACTACCTTGTTTTAATTCTTTGATTATTTTTAATTCTTTTTGAAAGTCGCTTAAATCAACTGCAATAGCTCTGACTTTATATTTTTTTGCTATTTTTTCTAAAGGCTGCAAAAAATATCTACTTGTAACAATTGTCCCATTATTGGAGTTGCAAAGAACTTTTTCTAATTCCTCCATAGGTACAACCTCTACTGGTACATTGATGTTGGGAGAGAGGTCTTCTGCAATTAGCATAGAAGCACCTATATCTTCTCGAGGGGTACTAACTATTATTCTAGACCCACATTTAATGCGCCAATCTATTTCATTTGTTAAAAAATCTCTTGTTTCTTGAAGAGTGCATCCAAGTTTGATTAATGTATCTATTGCTTTTTTCGCCTCTTGATCAGGAGATATATTTATATTATTTTTTGAATTAAAAGATTTTTTAAAATCTCCTTTCTTAAGGTTATCTCTTACATAAATACCTGAACCTGCTATCGCTTCAACAACTCCGTCCGTTTCAAGTTGTCTGTATACTTTGCTAATAGTATTACGATGTAGTCCTGTTTGCATAGCTAACTGTCTAGTACTAGGCAAACGATGCCCTGGCGGATAATATCTAGCTGCAATTGCAAAGCAAATTTGGTTATATAACTGAGTTGATGCCGGAATATCAATTTCTTGTTGAATATGAAATCTCACTTTAGAAAAAACCTAATAAATTTATGTTTATGTTTAAGTGACACTTTAACATCCGTCATAATTTTTGAATTAATTTCTTATTGTTAAATTGCTTTCCTTACCCTTCTTCTTTTTTTATTAAAGGAGTTTTTCTGGGACTTAAAAACATAATCATATTTCTACCTTCTCTTTTTGGCCTTTGTTGAACCTCTGACTGTTCTTCTAAATCATTAGCCATTTTTAATAGAAGTGTTTCTGCTAAATTTGAGTGCTGAATTTCTCTGCCTCTAAAAATAACTGTGCATTTAACTTTATCCCCTGATTTTAAAAATCTAATAGCTTGACCTATTCTTACGTCATAATCATGCTTATCAATCTTGTATCTCATTTTTACTTCTTTAACTTCAGTTTGATGAGATTTTTTCCTTGCTTCTTTTGCTTTTTTTTCTTGCTCAAATTTATATTTTCCATAATCCATAATCCTACAAACTGGTGGATTAGCTTTTTCGCTAACTAAAACTAAATCAAGTTCTCTTTGATTAGCAACTTCTAAGGCTTTGATTCTATCAATAACTCCTAGTTGCTTTCCATCTGAATCAACAACTCGTAATTGAGGGTATTTTATTCTTTCATTAATATTTGGGAGCTCTCTAACGGGAGCGCGGCGATCAAAGCGTGGACGTGGTGGCATTCAGTTTCTTTTGATGATTGTTTTGATGATGAATTAAGATCTAATTAGTTAATAAAGTCAGCCTAAAGCATACTCTATATTGATTATTGCATCTTTTAGTAGGTTTTTGTTATTAAGCCATATTGGATTGTTCTTATTACGAAACCATGTCTTTTGCCTTTTAGCAAATTGGATTGTTTTTTTTGTCGTTAATTCAATAGCTTCCTCAATGTTCAAATTTTTCTTTATTACATCTTTGGATTCTTTATAACCAATCGTTTCAAGCAAAGGTAAATTAGGTCCAAATTGATTAATAATATTTTCTGTCTCTTCTATAATTCCGAACTCAAACATATTTTTGGTCCTTTGGAAAATCCTTTCTTTTAAGTCTTCTCTATATATTCCTAACTCTAATATTTTCCATGGTGGTGTTTTTTGGGATTTTTGAGATGAAAGTGGTTTTCCTGTTACATAAAAAACCTCTAAACCTCTTATAGTCCTAACCTGATCAGCATGATTAATGTTTTTTGTTAAGTCGGGATCGCATATTTTTAAAAGTTTCCAACATTCTTCTTGACCTAGTTTTTCTAATTGTGCTCTCAAAGTATCTTGTGGTGGTACATCCGGAGCAAAGAAACCCTTTATTATTGAATTCATATATAATCCGCTTCCGCCCACTAGAAAGGGAATTTTTTCTTGATTTAGTTCCTGATTAATTGATTTTGTAGCAATTGCTTGAAATTGCATTGCATTTAATTTGCGACAAGGTTCTTCAAGGTCTATTAAAAAATGCTTGATTGTGTTTTGTTGATCTTTAGTTGGCTTTGCTGTGCCGATATCCATAAATCGATAAAGTTGCCTTGAATCGATATTATGTATATTGATATTAAAATATTTAGCAATCTCGATTGCTAGCTCAGTTTTACCACTTGCCGTTGGCCCTATTAAAACTATTACTAATGGTTTTGATGGAAACATAAGTAATTTTTTTGAAAAAATATTTGGTTCTTATAATTAAAGTGATTAAATTTTGCATTTACTTAAAGCCTTTCTCTTATACCGATGGTAAATTTAATGAAAGGCCTTTAAAAATAACATTTTAAAAGTTTTAATTTTTTATTTTTTTATATTAAATGAGTGAGGAAAAAAGATCTAATAAAATCTCAAATGATTATGGTGCTGAGCAGATACAGGTCTTAGAGGGTTTGGAACCTGTTCGTAAAAGGCCAGGTATGTATATCGGCTCCACTGGTCCGAGAGGTCTCCACCATTTAGTTTATGAAGTTGTAGATAATTCTGTAGATGAGGCACTTGCAGGTCATTGTGATCATATTGAAATAGTTCTTAAAAAAGATGGTTCTGCCTTGATTTCAGATAATGGGAGGGGTATTCCTACAGATATACATCCAAGAACAGGTAAAAGTGCTCTCGAAACAGTGCTTACTGTTCTTCACGCAGGGGGTAAATTTGGTAGTGGTGGATATAAAGTTTCTGGTGGTTTACATGGTGTTGGAATATCTGTTGTTAATGCTTTAAGCGAGTGGGTTAGTGTTACTGTCTTAAGAGATGGTAAGGAGTTTAATCAAAGATTTGAGAAAGGGATTGCAAAAGGCGAATTGAAATCCCAAAAACAGCAAAATAAACCATTAAGAAAAGGGACAAGTATTTGTTTTAAACCAGATGTAACAATATTTACTGATGGGATTGAATTTGACTATGCTCTTTTATCTTCGAGATTAAGGGAATTAGCTTATCTTAATGGGGGTGTCAAAATTATATTTAGAGATGAAAGGCTAGAATTATCTGATGGTACTTTTAAAGAAGAAATATATTTATATGATGGAGGTATTAAAGAATATGTAAACTACATAAATCAGGAAAAGGAATCAATTCATTCAGAGGTTATTTATGTTGATTCGCAAAAAGATAATGTTTATGTAGAGGCAGCTTTGCAATGGTGCTCTGATGTTTATTCAGATAATATTTTAGGATTTGCAAACAATATTAGAACAATTGACGGAGGCACTCATATAGAAGGTTTAAAGACTGTATTGACTAGAACTTTTAATTCAATTGCAAAAAAAAGAGGAAAAAGAAAAGAGGTTGATAAGAATTTGTCAGGAGAAAATATTAGAGAAGGTTTGACGGTTGTTTTATCTGTAAAAGTGCCAGAGCCAGAATTTGAAGGGCAAACCAAGACAAAATTAGGAAATACTGAAGTTAGAGGAATTGTGGATTCTCTCATAGGAGAAGCATTAATAAAATATATGGAATTTAACCCTAATGTTTTTGATTTAATTTTAGAGAAAGCGATTCAATCTTTTAACGCAGCAGAGGCAGCCAAACGAGCAAGGGATTTAGTAAGAAGAAAAAGTGTTCTTGAGAGTTCAACTTTGCCTGGTAAATTGGCAGATTGTAGCTCAAGAGACCCCTCAGGAGCAGAGATTTACATTGTTGAGGGAGATTCTGCTGGAGGTTCGGCAAAGCAAGGAAGAGATAGGCAATTTCAGGCAATTTTGCCTTTGAGAGGAAAAATATTAAATATCGAAAAAACAGATGATACTAAAATTTATAAGAACACAGAAATCCAATCACTTATAACTGCTTTGGGATTAGGTATCAAGGGTGAAGAGTTTGATGTTAAATCTCTTAGGTATCATCGAGTTGTAATTATGACTGATGCAGACGTTGATGGGGCACATATAAGAACATTACTATTAACGTTCTTTTATAGATATCAAAGGGAGCTTGTTGAGAAAGGTTATATATATATTGCATGTCCCCCTTTATATAAAGTTGAAAGAGGAAAAAATCATAAATATTGTTATAACGAAAATCAGTTGAAACAAACTATAGAAGACTTTGGTGAAAAAGCTAATTACAATATCCAAAGATTTAAAGGTTTAGGTGAAATGATGCCTAAACAATTATGGGATACAACAATGAATCCTGAGACTAGAATGATGAAAAGAGTAGAAATTGAAGATGCTTTAGAAGCAGATAGAATTTTTAATATTTTAATGGGAGATAAAGTCGCACCAAGAAGAGAGTTTATTGAAACTCATAGTGCAAATTTAGATATGGCGACATTAGATATATGATGAAAACTATGATAAAAAATATTTGTTTAATAGGATTTGCTCTGATTGGCCCAATAACCCTACCTGCAGGTGGAATACAAAGAAATTTAAACGAATATAAAATTCTAAATAATTCAAAGGAAATTATATTAAATGCTAATAGTTCACTATATATTTTTCCTGAAACTAACGCTAAAAAATTATTAGTTCTTAATACCGGTTCCTCATTATCAGTTTTGCAAAAATGGGTAGTCGACGAAGATAATATTTGGGCTCGAGTAGAATTGCTAACAAATCGATTTATTGAACATCCTAATAGAACTCAAAAGGGATGGATTAAAATATAAAGTTTGAAATTAGATGGGGTAATTTATATTTTATTAGGAAGTACTTTTGGTCTTTTTTTAAGAATGTTTATAAAATATCTTTCTGATAGAAGTAAGTTATTTTCTTTAAATAATACTCTTATAGTTAATGTTTTAGCTTCATTCTTGTTGGGTATTTTCATGTCATTTAATGTAACTAATAAAAATTTATTATTATTTTTTTCTGTTGGTTTTTTAGGTTGTTTAAGTACATTTTCATCTTTCATATATCAATTATTTAATTTAATTCAAAAAAGAAAATATTTAGGTTTATTTCTTCATTATGTTGAAGTTTTAGTATTATCTCTTTTATTTTTTTGTTTGGGATATTTCATTATCTTAATCTTTAATAATTGAATAAAAAATATTTTATTATCTTATTATTAGTAGCTTACTTTGCAACATTTTTAAGGTTTTATTTAAATAATAATTTCATTATTTCTATAATAGGTTCTTTTATATATGGCTTTATTTTTTCCAGAAAAATTAGTAAGAAAAAAAAAGAAATTTTGTTAACTGGTTTTTGTACTTGCTTTACATCTTTTAGTGGTTTTATTCATGTTTTATTTGAATTAATTGTTCAAGGTTACTATCTAAAACTTTTTCTTTATTTAAATGCAATTATTATTTTTAATTTAATAATAATGTATATGGGTTTTCTATTAAGTAGAAAAATAACTTAAGTTTTATATAATGCTAGTGTTACTTCGATTCAAAGCAATATATGGATGAAAATAATAATCTTGAGGCAATTACCTCGATATCCTCTGATTTAACTATTCGGGGAAAGATTACATCTCAACTTGAGGAATTACTAGTTGCGGGGAATTATGATGAAGCAAAATTATTATTAGAGCCTTCCCAGCCTGTTGATATAGCTGATGCTATTGGTAGTCTCCCACTGATACTGCAGGCTCTAGCATTTAGATTATTAAAAAAAAATGAAGCAATTGAGGTTTATGAATATTTAGATCCAATAGTTCAGCAAACACTTTTAGATAGACTCCGCTCCGGAGAGGTTTTGGAAATAGTTGAAAAAATGTCACCTGATGATAGGGTTCAACTTTTTGATGAATTACCTGCAAAAGTTGTAAGAAAATTTCTATCAGCACTTAGTCCTGGCGAAAGAAAAGTAACAGCTGAATTATTAGGTTATGAGCCAGAAACCGCTGGTAGATTAATGACTACTGAATTCATAGATTTGAAAGAAATGCAAACTGCTGAGGAAGCGTTGTCGATAGTAAGAAAAAGAGCTGCATTTACAGAAACAATCTATAGTTTATATGTCACGGATAAAGAAAGACATCTAACTGGTATTTTGTCTCTAAGAGATCTTGTAACTGCAGATCCTAGTAGGCCTATTGGTGATGTTATGACAAAAGATGTTGTCAATATTTCTACAAATACTAATCAAGAGGATGTCGCTAGAGCAATTCAAAGATATGATTTTTTAGCTCTTCCAGTTGTAGATAAAGAAAAAAGATTAGTAGGAATTGTTACTGTTGATGATTTGATTGATGTTATTGAACAAGAAGCTACTCGAGATATTTATGCTGCAGGTGCAGTTCAGCTTGGTGATGATGATGATTATTTTCAAAGTAGTTTATTTACCATTGCTCGAAGGAGAATATTATGGCTATTAATTTTAGTTTTAGCTAACGGATTAACCACAAAAGTTATTGCAATGAATGATCAGATTTTAAAAGAAATAGTTTTGCTAGCTGCATTTATTCCATTGCTAATCGGGACAGGAGGGAATGTTGGCGCTCAAAGCTCAACAGTTGTTATTAGGGGGTTGAGTACTCAAAAATTAAAATCACTTGGTGCATTTAAAGCTGTAATTAAAGAAGCTATAACTGGAGCTCTGCTGGGAATTTTGATGATGCTAGTAGTTTTCCCCTTTGCTTGGTGGCAAGGTCAAGGACCATTAATTGCATCAGCCGTTGGAATTAGTCTGATTTCAATCACAACATTAGCCGCAACAGCTGGAGCTATTCTCCCCTTACTTTTCGACAAGATGGGTTTAGATCCTGCTTTAATGTCCTCTCCTTTTATAACAACTGTGACAGATATAGTTGGGGTATTTATTTATCTGAGTACTGCAAATTGGCTACTTAATTATTCAATCCTGTAGAAACAACTAGGTATTTATTCTCATTTTTTAAGAATTGTGGATTTTTTTGTTTAACTTTACATTTCTTAATGGTATTGTTTACAAAACAACATTAACTTTTATGTCTCCCGAAACATTAGTTGAAAATAAATTAGCTACTATTTCATCATTAAAATCTAGCAACGATGTAGATTTGGTAAGGTCTTACTTAAGAGATATCGGAAGAGTTCCATTACTATCTCACGAGCAAGAAATAACTTTAGGCAGACAAGTTCAAGAATATATGGAAGTTGAAAGGGCTGAAATCGAAATAATTGAATTGACGGATAATAAACCTTCAACTGATGAATTAGCTGAAAAGTTAAACCTTTCTACTTCACAGATCAAAAAAAGACGAAGAGCTGGTCAGCGAGCTAAAGAAAGAATGGTTGCTGCAAATTTGAGATTAGTGGTTAGTGTTGCCAAAAAATATACCAAAAGAAACATGGAATTACTTGATTTAATTCAAGAAGGGACAATTGGTTTAGTTAGAGGAGTAGAGAAATTTGACCCTGCAAGAGGATACAAGTTTTCAACATATGCATATTGGTGGATAAGACAGGGAATCACTAGGGCAATTGCGGAAAAAAGTAGAGCTATTAGATTGCCTATTCACATAACAGAAATGCTTAATAAGTTAAAAAAAGGTCAAAGAGAGTTGAGTCAAGAAATGTCTAGAACACCTACAATAAGTGAATTAGCCAAATATGTTGAGTTACCAGAAGATGATGTTAAAGATTTAATGTGTAAAGCTGGACAGCCTGTTAGCTTAGAAACAAAAGTGGGCGATGGAGAAGATACAGTGTTATTAGACTTGTTAGCTGGAGGGGAAGATTTACCAGATGAACAAATCGAAATGGATTGTATGAGAGGTGATCTACATTCACTTCTTCATCAGTTGCCTGACTTGCAGTGTAGAGTTTTAAGAATGAGATACGGAATGGATGGTGATGAACCGATGTCTCTAACTGGTATTGGACGAGTTTTAGGTATCAGCAGAGATAGGGTAAGAAATTTAGAAAGAGATGGTTTAAGAGGTTTAAGAAGATTAAGCGAAAACGTAGAAGCTTATTTTATCTCTTGAATAAAACTAT
This sequence comes from Prochlorococcus sp. AG-670-O11, assembly GCA_003211335.1. Next base: position 11,653 of record QCTA01000007.1, read on the forward strand.
CTATTAAATTATTAGTTTCCTCAGGATTTTCATCATGCGGGCAATGCCCAGCTCCTTTAATAATATCAAGTCTTTTAATATTTTTAAATTTATCTTTCCATGATTTTGCTTCGTTAAGGGATTCCCATGGATCTTTTTCTCCCCAAATTAACTGAATTGGAGCAAAAACTTTATCAAAAAGGTCTGTTGCAAGATAGTCATCAAATAAATTAATAAAACCACGAAATGCTTCTTTCGAGTTTTTTCTTTGAGAAGGTTTATATAAAATTTCTATTAATTCTTCATCAATATTTTTACCTGAGGGATATGCCTTTTTAAGGATTTGTTTTATTACTGCTGGATTGGCGGCCCTTTCAAAGAGAGTGTTACTGATAATTCTCTTACTTACTAATGTTTTTATTACCGGTCGTAATAAGTTCATGAATACATCGATTCTTTTAAGTCTTTTATCGTCCATTGTTCTTTGGGCACAATCAATTAGAACAAGGCCCTTACAATTTTCTTTGAGAATTTCAGCAGCTCTTAAAGAAACAACTCCACCTATTGAGTTGCCTACTAGATAAACTGGGGATTTAATTACCTCATTACAAAAATTAGCTATCTGACTCCCCCATAAGTCAAAGGAATATTTAATATGGTTATCTTTGTAAGATTCATTATCTAATAAAGCACCAGGTTGGCTACTTTCTCCAAAGCCTAGTAGGTCAATTGAATAGCAATTATATATATCCCCTAGAAAATCTTGATTATGTCTCCAGTGTCGTTTTGACGCTCCAAAACCATGAATTAATAAAATATTTGCATCATTATTATTCGAAGATATTTTTGATAAAGACCATGATATGTCCCAATCTTTCCATTTCCAATTTTCGGATTTTTTAAAAGGCATTCCAAATAAGAATATTAATTAAACTTTAATTCAAAAAAATATAATTTGTTTTTGGTTAATTATTCTTAAGTTTAGAAAGAATTTTTAGTATATGAAAAAAACAAAGGTTGTTTGTGTTGGAGAGGCTTTGATAGATAGAATAAAAGATAAATCTAATCAAGAATTTACAGATTATTTGGGAGGAGCCCCTGCAAATGTAGCTTGTGCATTGAGAAAATTACAAATAGATTCAGGATTTATAGGACGTATAGGAACTGATGAATTTGGTAAAAAATTTATTCAACAATTTAAAGAATTAGAGGTCAATATAAATTTTTTACAATTGGATAATAACCTCCCTACACGTATCATAAAAGTAGATCGAGATAATTCTGGAGATCGATATTTTTCTGGTTTTGATACGAGCTTAAATACAGTTTTTGCTGATGAAGCTCTTGATAGGAATGAAATTAATAAAGATATTAAAAGTGTGGAGGAATTCTTTTTAAAAACAAAATATCTTGTTTGTGGAACGATTATTTTAACATCTTCAATATCTGCAGAATCTATACACTTTCTTTTGAATTTAGCTAATAAATTTGATGTGAAGATCATAATTGATTTGAACTGGAGAGAGGTATTTTGGGATTTTGCAAATTTTTCCTCACAAATTAGTAAAACAGAAAGAGTTGATTTAATTAGGAATTTTTTGAACTACGCTCATATTCTAAAGTTGGCCAAAGAGGAAGCAATTTTATTTTTTGATAATGAAAATCCTTTGGAAATATCCAAAACAATGTTAAACCGACCAGATGTAATAATTACGGATGGAGCAAACCCTATTTCATGGTTTATTAATGGCGTGCAGGGGATCACTGAAGTAATCAATTCGTCTAAAATTATTGATACAACTGGTGCAGGAGATTCTTTTTTAGCTGGATTAATTTCACAATTCCTTTTGTTGGATTATTCTTCAAATGAATCAGAAATACAAAGTTGTGTTAGGTTCGCAAGTGCGTGTGGATTCCTAACCTGTCTTGGTGAAGGTGCGATTGATCAGCAACCAAATCAATCAAGAGTTAATGAATTTTTTGGATCCCAGATTTTATAATTTCTTCCAGAATTTTTAGCGTAACTTATTTCTATTTTCCAGAAAGTATTCAAAACTGGTTTTATCAATTCTGGCCACTCAATAACCATAATAGCGTCATTTTGTATAGCCTCTTCCTCTTCAGATATAAAGAATTCTTTTGCCATTAAACTATTTTCAAGCCTGTATAAATCTATGTGAATTAGTGGAATGGTTCCAGTATTGTAATGATGCGATAAAGCAAATGTTGGACTTGTAATATCCTCTGAAATTGAAAGGCCTTTTGCAATTCCTTGGACGAATGAAGTCTTACCAGCTCCAATAGGACCTTGCAATAAAATAATAGATTTTGGATTTAATCCTTGAGCGAATTTCTTTCCTAATTCAATAGTTTCTTTTAAATTCCCAATAAACACAAAATTACTTAAAAATCATTTATAGTTTAATTGATAAGAATTTTTTTAGAAATGGTTATTGCTAACTCAATTAAAACATCCATACCAAACTACGTTATTACAGACATTTCTTTATCTGATTTTGGTCGTAAGGAAATCAAAATTGCTGAAACTGAAATGCCAGGCTTAATGGCATTAAGGGAGAAATATCACTCTGATAAGCCTCTAAAAGGTGCAAAAATAGCTGGTAGTTTACATATGACTATTCAAACTGCTGTTTTAATTGAAACTCTTGTTGATCTTGGAGCACAAGTTAAATGGGCCTCATGCAATATCTTTTCAACTCAGGATCATGCAGCAGCAGCTATTGCAGAACAAGGAATTGCTGTCTACGCAAAAAAAGGTGAGAGTTTGGATGAATATTGGCAATATACCCACTACATTTTAGATTGGGGAAAAGACTCTCCCAACATGATTCTGGATGATGGGGGAGATGCAACAGGTTTATTGATACTAGGGAGTAAGGCAGAAAAAGATTTATCAGTATTAAATAATCCTAGTAATGAAGAGGAAATAGCTTTATTTAAATCAATCAAAGCAAAATTGCGAGAGGATAGTAGCTTCTATTCTCGTATTAAAGAAAATATTATTGGTGTCACAGAAGAAACCACAACAGGAGTTGCAAGACTATACCAATTGCAAAAACAAAATGCATTACCATTTCCTGCTATCAACGTAAATGATTCAGTTACTAAGAGTAAATTTGATAACTTATATGGTTGTAGAGAATCTTTAGTTGATAGTATCAAGCGTGCGACTGATGTAATGATTGCGGGAAAAGTAGCATTAGTAATGGGGTTTGGTGATGTTGGAAAAGGATCTGCTCAATCATTAAGAGGACTTGGAGCAATCGTAAAAGTTGCTGAAGTCGATCCAATATGTGCTCTCCAAGCAGCTATGGAGGGATTTAGCGTTGTCACGTTAGACGATGTTGTTGAGGATATAGATATATTTGTTACTGCTACAGGTAATTATCAAGTCATAACTAACGATAATCTAGTCAAAATGAAAGATGAGGCCATAGTTTGTAATATTGGACATTTTGATAATGAAATTGATGTAGCTTCTTTGAAGGATTACCCATGGGAAAATATTAAGCCTCAAGTCGATCATATTACTTTGCCAAGTGGTAATAAAATTATTCTTTTAGCTGAGGGAAGACTTGTAAATTTAGGTTGTGCAACAGGTCATCCAAGTTTTGTTATGAGCAATTCTTTTACTAATCAAGTCTTGGCTCAAATTGAACTTTTCAATAAGTCAGAAGAATACTCTAAAGCAGTCTATGTGTTACCAAAACACTTAGATGAAATGGTAGCTAGATTACATCTAAATAAAATTGGAGCTAAGTTAACAAAACTAACTAAGGAACAAGCTGACTATATTAACGTCTCTGTAGAAGGTCCTTACAAACCAGAATTATATAGATATTAAATTTGAGTTTGATTTTTATTAATTTACTCACTTCTATTCCTGAATATATTAGTAAGGCTGTTGAAACAAATTCAATAATTGCTTATCTCGCCATATTTTTTGCGATGTTTTTAGAGAATATTATTCCTCCAATTCCATCAGAAATAATAATGCCTTTAGGTGGGTTTTTTGTATACCAACAAAAATTAAATTTTTATATTTTGGTTTTTTGGGGTCTATTGGGAACAATAGCCGGTTCTATCCCTTGGTATTATTTAGGTAAATTAGTAAATGAAAAGAAACTTTCAATTTTTTTAGATAAAAGGGGTAAATATATAGGATTAACTTCTACTGATCTTATTAAAAGCAAGAGATGGTTTGACAAATATGGCGCTTCATTAGTTTTTTGGGGTAGATTAGTTCCTGGTATAAGAACGTTAATTTCAGTTCCTGCTGGAATGGAAATGATGCCACTTAGAAAATTTTTAATTTGGACGAGTTTAGGGAGTCTCATATGGGTTGCATTATTAACTTACTCAGGATTGGTATTAGGTGAAAATTATCAAATTATTGAAACTTATATAGATCAAATCAAATATTTTTTAAAACCTATACTAATTCTGATATTAGTTTATTTTTTAATAAGGTTTTCTTTGAGATTTTACAAAAAAAATATATCTTAAAAAGGAATATCTCCAGAGTTATTATTATTTGAAAAATTACCATTATCTATTTCTTTTTTAGAGCTTAACAAATTTAATCTATCAACTCTTACAACGGGTTTAAATCTATCTTCTCCAGTATTCTTGTCTTTCCAACTATCAATTTTAAAGCTTCCTGTAATACCAACTAAAGAACCTTTTTTGACGTAGTCAGCAGCTATTTGTGCTTGTTTGCCCCATATTTCTAAATTAAACCAGTCTGGTTCATCCCCTCTACTTATTCTATTTACTGCAATAGTGAAGTTGGCAACTGTACTACCAGATTCAAAATATCTCACATCAGGTTCTCTTCCAGCTCTTCCAACCAAATTAATAGTGTTAATTTCCATAAGTTAATTTTTTTTCATATTACTCATTATTTTTGTTTTTGCTTAAAGTTTTGCAAGCTATTCATAACTAAATAAAAGATTTTTAAGAGTTATTGAGAAAATAGATATATTATTTATTTAATAGATTTCTTATTGTGATTTTTAACAGATTCAAATTTTCTAGGGATATCGGTATTGACTTGGGTACTGCTAATACTCTTATTCATGTATCAGGTAAAGGTGTAGTTTTGCAAGAACCTTCAGTTGTAGCAATGGATCTAGAAGAGGGAGTTCCTTTAGCAGTAGGTGAAGAAGCAAAATTAATGCTCGGAAGAACCCCAGGAAATATAAGAGCAGTAAGACCTTTAAGAGATGGGGTTATTGCTGATTTTGATGCGGCGGAACAAATGATAAAAACTTTTATTCAAAAATGTAATGAAGGGAGAGGGATTTTGGCCCCAAGAATAGTAATTGGTATTCCTAGTGGAGTGACTAGTGTTGAACGAAGGGCAGTTAGAGAGGCTGGATTGGCTGGAGCTAGAGAGGTTCATTTGATTGATGAACCAGTAGCTGCTGCGATTGGAGCTTCATTACCAGTGACTGAACCAATTGGAACCATGATAGTTGATATTGGTGGGGGAACTACTGAAGTGGCAGTCTTAAGTCTGGGCGGAACGGTTTTAAGTGAATCTGTAAGGATAGCAGGAGATGAACTTAATGAATCAATAGCAATTTATCTTAAAAAAGTACATAACTTAGTCGTAGGAGAGAGAACTGCTGAAGATATTAAAATAAAAATTGGCTCAGCATTTCCAGATGACGAATTTGATAATACTTCTATTGAAGTAAGAGGTTTACATCTTTTATCTGGCTTGCCAAGATCAATTACTTTAACCTCTGGAGAAATTAGAGAGGCTATGGCTGATCCTCTTAATAAAATTGTTGAGGCTGTAAAAAGAACCTTGGAGCGAACTCCTCCTGAATTAGCTGCAGATATAGTTGATAGAGGCATTATGCTTGCCGGAGGTGGAGCTCTAGTAAGAGGGATAAGTGATTTACTTAGTCATGAAACTGGAATTTTTACCCACATAGCAGAGAATCCTTTACTATGCGTAGTCAACGGTTGTGGAGTTGTATTAGATGATTTCAAAAAGCTTAAGAGAGTTGTTGATACTCCTGATTTTATAAGGAATGCAATTAGAGATTAATTGAATGGTAGATATTCGACGAATATCAACTAATCGTTGGTGGCATAAAAAGAATAATTGGGGTTTAGTTTTATTTTTATCGTTCTTGTTTTTTGTCAGAATATCAAAAGGATCTTTATATAAGGATTTTTATTATTTCATTTCAAAACCCTTTTGGCCAGGACAATTTCAAAGGGAAGTTTTAACTAAAAGTGTTGAACAAGAGTTCTTTGTCAAATTAAAACAGCTAGAGAGAGATAATAAAAGATTACGTGAAATTTTATCTTTACAAAAGGTGTCTGATTCTGAAAGTATTTCAGCGAATGTAATTTCAAGAAAAACAGGCAGTTTTTGGAGGCAAATCATTTTAAATAAAGGCGCAAAAGATGGAGTAGAAATTGGGAGTTTTGTTGTTGGTCCGGGAGGCTTACTTGGAAGAGTAAATAATATTTCTTTATTTACTTCGTCAGTAAAGTTATTAACTTCTCCTGAAAGTAAAGTGGGGGTTTGGGTTGAAAGGATTCAGATGCATGGATTATTAGTGGGCATAGGAAATGATTATCCAAAAGTAATTTTTTATGATAAAGATATTGATATTAAAGTTGGTGATTTTGTTTTGTCTTCCCCAGCAAGCACTTTATTACCTCCTAATATTCCAATAGGTATTATTAAATCTGTTGATGAAGAATTTAAAACAAAAAAAACTGCAAATATTTTGCTTTTAGGAAAACCTCAAGCAATTGATTGGGTACAAATCTTAAAAGTTGAAATTTAAATGGGAAATTACTTAAAAAAAAAAATATCCTTCATATCCTTTTTATTTGTTCCAATAGTTTATCTTTGGGATCCTAATTGGTTGGAATTTCTAGGAGTTCAGCCCTATTGGCCTTTATTTTGGGTATTGCCTTGGTCGATGATCTATGGGCCATTTGATGGTGTAATAATTGGTTTATTCTTAGGACTTATTTTAGATTCATTAAGTCTTGATAGTAGTTTCACACAAATTCCAGGTTTAGTTTTATGTGGTATGTGGTTTGGAAAGTTAGGTATTTCGAATAACATTTTTGTAGGGCATTTTAGATATGGTTTAATTTGTTCTATTGGAAGTTTTTTATGCGGTTCGCTATATTTTTTTCAGATATTGATTAAATATTGGTCTGACCATACTATTTCTTTGTATTTGCCTAGTATTAAAAATATTTTTGCTCAAGTTTTTATTACTGGTTTATTGGCTCCATTAATATGTTCATCGCTCTTGAGGCTCTTCCAAAAATCTAAAGGAAGAGATAAATTAATAAGCTTTATAAATAAGTAAAAGATTTAAAAAAAAATAGTAATGGAATTTTTTCAATAATAAAATAACTTTGTAAATTTAAGGAATTTATCTTTTAGGGGACATAATGTTATATTTTTAATTGTTAGATTGTATTAACAAGATGTTCATTACAAAATAAATTTGTTATTGAATATCTGCAAAAAAAATTTTTTTTCGATGTCAAAAGCAAGTATTTTAGTTGTTGATGATGAACCAGCTGTATTGAAAGTATTAGTTACTAGACTTCAATTAGCTGGATATCAAGTACACCAAGCTACTAACGGAGAAGAAGCACTTGAGGCTTTTCATAGAGAATCTCCAGACTTAATAGTTCTTGACGTAATGCTTCCAAAAATGGATGGATTTGCAGTTTGTAGAAGAATTAGAGCTGAATCGGTTGTACCCATAATATTTTTAACTGCCTTAGAGGCTATTTCTGAAAGGGTAGCTGGGTTAGATTTAGGAGCTGATGATTATTTGTCAAAACCATTTAGTCCTAAGGAATTAGAAGCAAGAATAGCTACAATTTTAAGGCGAATGGGACCTAGTATCACAACAGTTTCTGAAACTAAAGAGGTTCCGTCTGGTAAAGGAGTAATGAAATTTGGAAATCTGGTAGTTGATACTAATAGAAGACAAGTGTCTAGGGCTGGAGAAAGAATTAGCTTGACTTATACAGAATTTAGTCTGCTTGAACTTTTATTTGATGAGCCAGGTAAGGTAGTTCCAAGAGCTGAAATACTAGAACAGCTTTGGGGATATCCTCCAAGGCGTGCAGCTGATTTGAGAGTGGTAGATGTTTATGTAGCTAGACTAAGAGGCAAGTTAGAACCAGATCCAAGAAATCCTGAATTAATACTTACTGTTAGAGGAATAGGTTATGCTTCCCAAAGAGTTGGAGAAACAGCAACATCTTTGGCAAGTTGATCCCTATTCTGATAGTTTTATTAAATAAAACATAAATATCGAATCAAATTTTGTCAGAAATAAGAGAAGCTCGCTTATTAAAAGCTAATTCACTAATCAAAAAAGGGTTTGAACCTTATGCAGAAACTTTTAAGATAACTCATTCCACGAAGTTTCTCACTGAGAAATTTGGCTATTTAGATAATGGTCAAGAGTTTAACTTAAATGTTTCTCTTGCTGGAAGAGTTTTAGCAAAAAGAGTTATGGGAAAAATTGCTTTTTTTACAATTACTGACCAAGAAGGAAAAATCCAGCTTTATTTAGAAAAAAAAATTATTGATCATTTTGAAATTAATGCAAAACTACTTTCTTTTGAAGATCTTAAAGAAATTGTAGATATTGGAGATTGGATAGGTGTTTATGGAACTATTAAAAAAACAAATAAAGGTGAACTCTCAATAAAAGTATCCAAGTGGGAAATGTTATCTAAATCGTTACAGCCATTGCCTGATAAATGGCATGGTTTAACAGATATAGAAAAAAGATATAGGAAAAGATATCTAGATTTAATAGTTAATCCTTTATCAAAAAATGTATTCAAAACAAGAGCTAAGTGTATCAGCCTTATAAGAAGATGGTTAGATGAAAAAAATTTTTTAGAGATAGAAACACCAATACTTCAATCTGAGGCTGGAGGAGCTGAAGCTAGGCCATTTATTACTCACCATAACACCTTAGACATGCCATTATATTTAAGAATAGCTACGGAATTACACTTAAAAAGAATGGTTGTAGGAGGGTTTGAGAAAGTATATGAGTTAGGACGAATATTTCGTAATGAAGGGATAAGTACAAAGCATAATCCTGAATTCACTTCAGTTGAAATATATCAGGCATTCTCCAATTACGTTGATATGATGAATTTAACTGAAGATCTGATCAGAAATATTGTTTTAAGTTGCTGTGATTCCTTAGTTATTAATTATCAAAAAAAGGTAATTGATTTTTCAAAACCTTGGAAAAGAATATCAATGAAGAATGTTGTTATGGAATATACGGGTATTGATTTTGATTCTTTTAATGGTGATTTGAATAAAGCTATAAAGAATTTAGAGGAAAATAATATTGAAATTTCCCCTAAAATAAATACTTTAGGCAGACTTTTAAATGAAGTTTTTGAACAAAAGGTTGAATCTGAACTCATAGAACCAACTTTTGTAATTGATTATCCAATTGAAATTTCTCCTCTTGCAAGACCCCATCCTGAAAATAATGAGATGGTTCAGAGATTTGAGTTGTTTATTGCAGGCCGCGAACTAGCTAACGCATTCAGTGAATTAATAGATCCGGTTGATCAAAGGCAAAGAATGCAATTACAGCAATCTTTGCGAGATGCAGGTGATCTTGAAGCACATTGTATTGATGAAGATTTTTTACAAGCATTAGAAATAGGTATGCCACCTACAGGTGGTTTAGGAATTGGAATTGATAGACTTATTATGTTACTTACAAATAGTCCTTCAATTCGAGATGTCATCCCCTTCCCATTGTTAAAACCAGAAATAACTTCTACTAAATCTGAAAAATCAACCTCGAATGAAGTAAAATAAAAATTGATCCAATACGAAATTTTTTAAATGAGTGGTGAACGTGTTGGTTTCCGCTTCAAGCACGCAGATGCAGTAGTGAAAAGAAATCCTCAAGGCCGATCAAGAAGAGGCTGGGTTATGGAACCAGTTGAACAAACTACGAGTAGAGGTACTAAGATGCCCGCTTATAGAATTCGCTGGAGAGACAGCGAAAGGCCTGAAACTGTTTTGCAGCACATGTTAATTGCTGATCCAGATCCCTCTCCTCCTCCTGATTCAGTAAGTTTAGAATCTGATTAAAATATTATAAAGAAGGATCTCCTTTATTATCTCTTAAGAGCATTTTTTATTTCTCTATTCATATCTTTTTGTTTATTGGCTTGTCTTTTATCATGTAGTTTTTTACCTTTACCAATACCAATACTTAATTTTATCCATGACCCTTTTAAATAAATAGATAAGGGAATAATAGTTAACCCTTTTTTTTCAGTATTCGATTTAAGATTTATGAGTTCTTTTTTGTGTAATAACAATTTTCTATTTCGTAATGGGTCATGATTAAAAAAAGAGCCTACATTTTTATGTGGTGAAATGTGAACATTTAATAAAAGCATTTCACCATCTCTGAAAGAACAATATCCATCTCTTAGATTCACGTTGCCGTTTCTTATAGATTTTACTTCAGTCCCTAAAAGCTCAATTCCGGCTTCAATTGTTTCAAGTATTTCATACTGAAATCTTGCATATCGATTTTCTGAAAGACGTTTAAAAACGGCTTCTTTTTTTACGCTTTTATTTGATTTGTTTGAAACTTTTGCCATGGTAGTCGAAAAAAATCTTTCCCCAAAGAACAATTGCCATTAATCTTTAATTATGGCAATAATTTCTTCAAGTTTAGATGAATCTAATATCCCTCGCTCAAGAAAAGAGTTAAGGTTAGTTGATTCAAAAATTATTACAGAAGAAAAAATAAATAAGAATTTGAATTTAGCTCGGCCAAATTCTTTCAAAGAATTTGTTGGGCAAGAGCATATTAAATCTTCACTAAAAATAGCTATAGATGCTTCTAAATATAGGAAAGAAGCATTAGATCATACACTCTTATATGGCCAGCCTGGTTTAGGTAAAACTACATTAGCGTTATTGATCTCTCATGAAATGAATGCAAAATGTAAAGTAGCCAGTGCACCTTCAATTGAAAGGCCAAGGGATATTGTTGGATTACTTCTTGGATTAAAAGATGGAGAGATTTTATTTATTGATGAAATACATCGTTTAAACAAATTAACTGAAGAGCTTTTATATTCTGCAATGGAGGATTTTAGGTTGGATTTAACAATGGGAGCTAGTAGAGGGGCTCGTTGCAGAACCATAAATCTACCGAAATTTACTTTGATAGGTGCTACAACAAAACTTGCATCAATAAGTGCTCCACTAAGAGATAGATTTGGACTTTGTCACAAAATTCAATCTTATTCAAATGATGAATTGCAAACAATAATTTTTAATTTTTCTACTTTGATAAATCTTCAGTTGGAAAATGATGCTTGCTGCGCGTTAGCCAAGATTTCTAGAGGAACACCAAGAATTGCATTGCGATTGTTAAAAAGAGTTAGAGACTACGCTCAGGTTCTAAAAAATACTAATAAAATTTCCTTGGAGATTATCGAAAATACTTTAAACTCTCAAAAAATAGATAATAAAGGTCTGGATAACGTAGATAGAAAATTCTTATCTTTTTTAAACCTTAATAATAATAATCCGATTGGCTTAGATTCAATTGCTGCAGGTATGGGAGAGGATTCTTCAATGTTAGAGTTTGTAGTTGAACCATATTTAATTCAAATTGGGTTTATTATGAGAACTCCTCGAGGAAGAAAACTTACATCTTTAGGAAAAAAATACATAAGTTCCAAAAATGAAAAATATTAAAAAGATTAAGCTTTATCTTTTGTTAATTTGTTTTTTAATAAATATTCAATATGTTGCTCCAAGTTATTCATTAAGCTCACAAGAAGAATTATTTAAAAATGCTTTAAATTTAAGCTCTAGCGGAGAATTTAATCTTGCATTAAATCAATGGAATAAGTATTTGGAATTATTTCCAGATGATCCAGCTGCTTTAAGTAATAGAGGAAATATAAAACTTGTTATTGGTGATCCTGAAGGTGCAATAGATGATCAAGCTAAAGCGATTAAATTAGATCCTGATGAGTTCGATCCTTATATTAATAGAGGTATAGCTGAAGAATCTTTAGGTCTTTGGTTGCAGGCAAAAAAAGATTATTTATATGTAATATCGCAAGATGAAAATAATTTTTCTGCTTTATATAATTTCGCTAATGTTGAAGGTTCTTTGTCAGATTGGCAAAGTGCAAGGAATTTGTTTTCTAAAGCCTCAGAATTAAATCCTGGTTTTGCGATGGCACGATCAAGTATGGCTTTGGCAGATTATCAATTAGGTAACATAGAAGAGTGTGAAAAAGAATTGAAAAAATTGATCAGACGTTATCCAACATTTGCTGATGCAAGAGCTGCTTTAACAGCTTTGGAGTGGTCTAAGGGTATTTATGGTGAAGCTGAAAGTAACTGGATTACAGTAACTGAATTAGACTCTAGATATGCTGATGAAGAATGGTTAATAAAAGTTAGAAGATGGCCTCAAAAACCAACTAAAGATTTAATGAAATTTATAGCTCTGAAATAATCAATGGATAGAGATAAATTGTTAAAAAAAATTGATTCATTCAATGATGAACTTATTAATATCAGGAGGCATATTCATGCTCATCCAGAATTAAGTGGATTAGAAAATCAAACGGCAATTTTAATAAGCGGTTATCTGAAAAATATTGGTGGGAGAGTTACAGAATCTGTTGGAAGAACAGGGATTGTTGCTGATTTTGGTCCAAAAGATAAAGGTTTTATAGGGTTGAGAGTTGATATGGATGCACTCCCAATACATGAGAATACTAAGTTAAGTTTTTCTTCAAAAATTGATGGCGTCATGCATGCTTGTGGACATGATTTCCATACATGTATTGGTTTGGGTGTGGCAAAAATCATTAAGGATTTAAACCTTAACTTTGGGACAAGAATAATTTTTCAACCTGCTGAAGAAATTGCTTGTGGTGCTAGGTGGATGATTGATGATGGCGTAACTAATGGGTTAAAACAAATTTTGGGAGTGCATGTTTTTCCTGATTTATTGGTAGGGACTGTTGGAATTAAGGAAGGAAGTCTAACAGCAGCAGCAGGAGAACTGTCAGTCGAGATATTAGGAAAATCAGGACATGGTGCGAGACCGCATGAGGGTGTAGATGCTATATGGGCAGCATCTAAAGTTATATCTGGTATTCAAGAAGCAATAACAAGAAAATTAGATCCTTTAGATCCTGTCGTCATTACCTTTGGAAAAATAAATGGGGGTAATGCATATAATATTCTTTCTGAGAAGGTTGATTTAACTGGAACAATTAGATGTACAAACTTGCAACTCTTTAGGGATATGGGTGATTGGCTTAACCTTAATATTGCTTCTATTGCAAATAGTTGTGGAGCTGAAGCTAAAGTAAATTTCAGAGAGATTGTTCCACCTGTCAATAATGATTTTCAAATAAATAAAGTTTTAAGGGATTCTTCAATAGGTATATTGGGTCATAAAAATGTAATTGAATTACAAAAACCATCTTTGGGAGCTGAGGATTTTGCTGAGTTTTTAAATGAAGTACCTGGAGCAATGTTTAGGCTTGGTGTTTCTGGTAAAAAAGGTTGTGCACCACTACATAGTTCAGAATTTGATCCAGATGAAAAAGCTATCAGTGTAGGAATTAAAGTAATAACTGAATCCATAGTAAAATTAAATAATTAATTTGAAAAATTTATATATGAAGTTTGAAAAAGCTTATATCGTTACACTTGTGGCACCTTTAATGATTTTATTATCAATCATAGGATTTATTTCGAGGAAAGATAATAAGAAGATATTTTATTTGCCAGTTGGTTTCATGGGAATATTCATTATTTTGGAGAAAGAATTTAGTAGAGAATTAAAGAGGAAAAAAATTTTTAATAAAATAAAATCTTTCAAACAAACCAAATAAAAATATATATTTTTCAGTAATATAAGATGACTATTTTTTAAAAAAGAGCTACTTTTTAATTAACACTAGGGGTGCTAAGGAAATGGCTTAGCTGAGATCATACCCTTTGAACCTGAAACAGTTAAAACTGACGAAGGAAAGTTTCAATTTGATCGAACTCTAGTAATAAACAATTTAAATTTAAAAAGTCATGAGAAATTCCTGGATAAAGCCACGCCTTGGACAAAAGAATGTTACTCAGATGAATTTTGCTAGAAATGGAAATATAACCGAAGAAATGACCTATGTTGCTCAAAGAGAAAATCTTCCGCCTTCATTAATTATGGAAGAAGTTGCGAGGGGCAGATTAATAATTCCAGCTAATATCAATCATGTAAATCTTGAACCAATGGCAATTGGTATTGCCTCTAAATGTAAAGTAAACGCGAATATTGGGGCTTCTCCTAATGCAAGTGATATCAATGAAGAAGTTGAGAAGCTTAAATTAGCAGTAAAATATGGGGCTGATACAGTTATGGATTTATCTACTGGAGGAGTAAATCTTGATGAAGTTAGAGAAGC
>QCTA01000008.1 GCA_003211335.1 Prochlorococcus sp. AG-670-O11
AGGTCTTTTTCTCCACTCAATAGTTTCATCCATTTTTTACCATTAGCTTCCATTGGTATCATTGACTTCTTTGAGGTACCAATTCCCTTATCAAACCCATATAAAACCGAAATGACCCATTCTTTATCCTTCTCGTAATAGTTCAATAATCTAATTGTAGAGAATACATTTTTATTTTCAACGAATAAATTAATTATTATTTTCAAAACCCCAAAATGTTGGAATACATTGCTAAACGACATAACACATAACTACATAAGTTTCTAACTGAATGGTCGCTTCAAGAGTATCAAGAACATGAGAGCAAACCATTCCACATAAAACTAAAAAAGTAGGATGGGCAGATATAAAAAAGAAGATAATAAAACTTGAAAAGCGATATGTAATGCGTTTGAAAAATTAGATGGCGCATAATAAACTGAAAACTATAAGTGACTAAGTTTTGATGTCCACTCATATCAAGGAAAGTAATTTATCTGTAAAAAGTCGATATCGTCCAGAGATTGATGGTCTAAGAGCATTCGCAGTAATCGCTGTTATTATCAATCATTTCAACAAAGATATCTTGCCTGGTGGATACCTTGGCATAGATATCTTTTTTGTTATCTCAGGATTCGTCATAACATCATCTCTTTATCAAAGACCGAGTAAAAACTTCAAGAATTTTATCAGTGGATTTTATGAACGAAGAATCAAAAGATTAGTCCCAGCACTTTCAGTGTTCGTTTTGATTATGTGTATTGCAATCTGCTTATTCAATTCAAGTCCAAGTTTGTCTCTGAAAACGGGTATAACATCATTATTTGGTTTATCAAATCTATACCTACTAAGACAATCAACTGACTACTTTGCTCGATCAACAGAATTCAATGTATTCACTCATACATGGTCTCTTGGAGTTGAAGAGCAGTTCTATATCCTATTCCCCCTACTTATATGGTTTTCGGGATTTGGACGCCAAACCAAGAATGGTGCTCGCAACCTTTTTCTAATAGTTGGGACACTTACAATTGCTTCGCTAATTGCATTTCTCTACTTCTATCAAACTAACCAACCAGCAGCGTATTTCTTGATGCCGACAAGGTTTTGGGAAATGGCATTAGGGTGTTTGCTCTTTATTGGACTTCAAAAAAGAAAATATATTGAACGGTCACTTGAGAAAGTGCCACCGGTTTTAGTGCTGGCATTCATAATCGGAGTGATGTATTTGCCGATGTCATTAGCAACAGTATCAACAGTTCTAATAGTTGCTCTTAGTTTGGTTCTGATCGCCTCATTGAGAGAAAAAACATTAGCATACAAATTTTTTACTAATCCTAAAGTCATTTATATAGGTTTGATTTCTTATTCACTTTACCTTTGGCACTGGGGTGTTCTTTCAATTAGTCGTTGGACTATTGGAGTTCATTGGTGGTCAATACCTTTCCAAATTGCACTTATGTCTAGCCTAGCGATTGCTTCGCATAGGTATATCGAAACGCCACTTCGTACAGGTAACTGGTTTGGGAAACGATGGAAGACAATTTTCGTTGGTGGAGGAGTAATAATTTCACTTTCAGGGTGTCTTATTGCTTTAGCAAAACCAATGAAAGGAAAATTATTCATTGGAGGTAAGGCACTAAATCAAATCCCTAAACACCTTTTACGATATGAAAATCTTTCAGAAAAATATGGCAGCATGGTTTGCAACTTTTTTACTATAAACCTTGAAAAAACAAACTTGAGAACTTGCGGCATTTATTCCAATGACAATGTAAACACAATATGGAATGTAGGAGATAGTCATGCTGCAAGGTTTACCTCAGGAGTGAATATGCTTGTGTCAGAAAATCATCTGAATTCAGTCAACATTTGGGGCAACGCATGTCTTTTCCCTCAATCAGTTAGGTCAAATTATTCTCATCCAGCAATGCAAGGCAAAGATTGCTTCCTATTGAGCGGTAAACTTGAGCAAATAATTCTAGACTCATTGCAAGTAGAAGATATTGTAATAATAAGCGTTTTTTCAGCTACCAAAAAGTTCGAATTTAGAAAAAACTATGAAAGTTTCTCGGATTCTTCCAACAAAAAGATATCAAAAAAAGAAGCCATTCAAGATTACTTCCAAAAACTCTCTTCTTACATTGATTCAATTGCCAATAAAGGTGCGAAAACAGTTCTATACATAAACCCACTTAGATTTAACTCTTTAGAATCAGGAAAAGTATGTGAAAAATATTGGTTCAATGCACTTAGAAGAAAGAGATGCCTTCTAGAACTAAGCATATACAATCAAGATATCCACTCAATAAAAAATGAATATGAAAAGATTTTGAAAAATAATCCAAAAGTAATCATTGCCAACGCTCAAATTGGCGACGCCTGTAACGAAACCCACTGTGATGGTTCATTCTATTCGGACTCTAATCACATGAAAGATTGGTATGCATCAGGATTCATACATAGAATTCTATCTCTGTTGATGAATAAATAATGGTTTTCCTTTCTTATCCAAAGCAAAAGTGAAAACTTAAAGATTCTTCCTCGTATATAAAGACTTTCTATCTAAGTCATTTATTGGATTTATAAAGCGATTCACCTAAAAAGTAAGATGGGCAGACATAAAAAGGCAGGTACTATAAACCTACAAAACTTTGAAACCGAACTTGAGATAGCAATCAAATAAAAAAAATTGCCCATTAAAAAATAGGGTAGGGGGGTTTATACCCCTACTTCAAATCAAATAAAGTGAGACCTAATTTTCTAGATGTATAAATAAAATGGGTTTATATTATCTTGTGTATGACCATTTAGATCACTCGATATACCCTATTATAAAAGGGATTACAGGAAAAATTAACTCCTAGAAACTATTCCCACTCAATAGTCCCTCCAAAAAGGTTAATAAAAAAGACAGTTATATCAATGGGTCTGAACATATTATAACACGTATTCCGCCACGTGAAACCCACGTGAAACCTAGTAGGCAGCGAACCATAAGAAAAACTATTTATTACTTTACTTTCATAGAGGTGTAAAGATTATTTTGAGTATCTTACAAAAGCAATAAGTACTGATTGACTTATCGAAAGTTCCATAGATAATCTTTATTTTGGATATAAATAGATTATTGTTTTTCAATCCACGCTTAATTATTATTGGATGCTTAAGACCTTCTGTTCAGTTTGAGTTGTTAAAAAAAGCTAATAGATTTCCTATTATTTCTTTTTATTTATTCCAGAATATTGTACTCGGTTGGTTGGCTGAACCTCTTTATTGGTTGCAAAAAATTCTTTACAAGAAGCCAAAGAATATGCCTGATCCAATTTTTATTATAGGTGCATGGAGAAGTGGAACAACATACCTCCACACAGAAATAGTTAAAGCTACTAAAGCAGCTACAATAAAAAATACGTTTTCATGTTGCCCTCAGGCAGCCTTAATATTTAAAGAACTTTTTCGCAAATTTATACCATCTTATAAAAATAGATTTTTTGATTGGGTCCCATTATTAGCAGAGGGACCTCAAGAGTTAGATATTGCATTAATGAGATTAAGTTGCGAACATCCTCCAACATCAATTGGTCTTGGAAAGTCATTATCTAAGGATTTAGAAAGATGGTACAAATGGAAAGCTACATTAGATTTCAAAAAAAAATTAAAATTACTTCTTGAATGGGCATGGATTCATGATGGTTTACCTGGAAAAGTTTTTATCAATAAAGCTCCAGCATTTACAACGAGAGTTGACTTATTAATTGAGTTATTTCCCAACTCAAAATTTATTTACATTGAACGTAAATACGATCATGTGAAAAGTATAGAAAAATCTATCAAATCATTTAATAAAGAATTTGGTTTTATTCCATATCTTGGGAACGCAGAGAAAGATGCAAAGTTTACTAGATCCTTCATATTAGATAAATGGCAAATAATGAAAAATCTTATTCCTAAGGACAATTTAATAGAAGTTACATATGAAGATCTTATAAAAACTCCAAAAAAAACTATAGATAATATCAAAACGTTTACAGGGGTAAGTGTTATTTAAATCAAAAATAAATTAGAAGATTTTGGCAAGCGCATCAATTAAAGGAGTTTGATTAGGATATTTTTTTTCAAATCTACAGGCTTCTTCAGTAGTTGGAATTATTTCATGAAGAAGGAGATCTTCAACCCATTCAAGATCATTCTGTACAAAATCTTCTTTTGCAACTGATTTAAGTAATTCTATTTTTAATTTATCCCAAGCTTGTTTTTTATCATAATTATTTTGTTGCTGTATTTGCTTAAAAGTTGATTGAATACCTAGATACCATTTTCTGACTTGTTCGACATTATCAAAACCAGATGTATCTATAAATTTAGTCAAACTATAAATAAATTCTTGAAAAAAACTTATTTTCTATTTGCTTATAAAAAAACATAATAGATATTTAAGTTCCAGATTTATCTCGAGCTCTAAGATTACCAAGAGCATCTAACAGAGGCGTTGAATGTTTAAATCTAATAGTAAGTCTTACCGCTTCCCATAAAGTAACATCTCTTTTTGATGTAAGAATTTCTCTGGTCCAAGCCAAGTCGTCCTCGCCAAATTGACCCTCAGGAGTAATTCTTTTTATCTCATTTTCAAGTTCTTTCCAAACCTGCTCATCCGTCCAGTTACGGATTGTTTGGATATCTTTATAGAGAATTCTTATTCCGCTCTGCCACTCATACATTCTCTTTTCCATTTTTTCAAATTTATTCATTATTTATCTCTTAGTGTCGAATTTAATCCTATTTTTAAGAACTTTCTTATAGTGTATTTACCAAAAGGGAAAAATCTTGATGCTTTAAGTAAATTTTTTTCTAAAAATGCAATATAGTTTCGGCGAGAAATAGTGTCCATAA
Source organism: Prochlorococcus sp. AG-670-O11 (assembly GCA_003211335.1). The sequence goes on from QCTA01000008.1 coordinate 4,873, forward strand.
AAAAGCCTAAAATATATAAACTTAACCATCCAAATAAGCAAACTCCTATCCACATAACTTTTTACTCACGTGATTTAAACATTTAAATCCTTATTTTTATTGATTTTACTGAGCATTACATTCATTTTATTAATCTTATAATCTGTTTCCAATTCTAATTCTTCAATTAAACCGTCTGGTTTCAAAGCTTCTTCTACTAATAATAAATCTTTTCCCACTGATTCTTCTATTGGTTCCTCTAATGATTCTTTATTGGATTCTGATATTAATGAAAGTATATCTTCAATTTGTTTTAATTTAGAATTTTCATCAATATCTGATTGATTTGAACTCTTAGATTTTAAAATTTCATTAATTAATAGTTTACTTTTATCAATTTTTGATTTTAAATCATCTGACTTTGCCTTCGATAAAAGAGATTGATATTTTTTAGAATTTATTGCATCTTCTACTATGCTTCCAACCATACTAGATAACGATCTGCGCTCAATTTTTGCAATTATCTTAAGCTTTTTAAATAACTCTTTCTGAAAAAGAACCTGTACCCTATCAAGCTTAGTAGGCATTAGTAGATTAACCTAAATTAAAGATTACGATACACACTTGTAGTATAACAAATAGTATATATTAATACTAATCCGGCAAATTAACTTTAAATGTTTATTGTTATTTATAGGTTATATCATGATATCCAAATAACAAACAAATATTCAAAGTGTGTTATAGTATGTATAAGTGTGTAACTATTAAGAGACACATCTGCGAGGCAGTGGTGATGGGGATCACAACAGTCAAAGGTTTTTTTAGCATTTATTTAATTCTTCAGTGGAACAATTATTTGCTCAGTTAAAAACCTTAGAAAGTAATGCTTTCTTAAAAAGCAATCTATTAATACTTGGACTGATCAAATCTTAAAATCTTTATTTTTGAGACATCAGAAATAATGAATCATTTTGAAAATGAATTATTCAAAGTAATTAAAAATGAATAAGAAAACTGTATTAACAACGCTTCTATTTTTTCTTCCTTTAGCTTTTTTAGAACAAACAAAACCGGAAGCTTCATCTCTCGGTAGGAACAAAAGTGTTAATGCCTTCGATTTAACTAATACAAATCAATCACCATTAATAATAAAGTTTTCATCTCCTGAAAATAATGTTGAAATAAAAAGTTGCTGGGAAATCGGGGATTTAGCTTCTCAAAAAACGATATTGTTCTTCATCAATGACAAACCGTGAAGACTTTTAATTTATGAAAATACAAAATAAAACTCTTCAACCCCCTAGAGTCGATTACTTTTTCAAAAACTATATCGAAGTAAAAGGAGGCAACCCCCTTGAAGGGCATTTAAAAATTAGTGGTGCTAAAAATTCTGCTCTAGTCCTAATGGCAGCGTCAATTCTTTCTAAAGGCGAAATAAATCTTTTTAATGTTCCTCAAATTTCAGATGTTGCAATTATGTCTAAATTATTAATTGCAATGGGTATAAATATAAAATCGAATACAAATCAATTAACAATAAATACTAAAGAAATTATCATTCCACCTCAAGATTTATTTTTTGATTTATATCATGCCCTTAGAGTGAGTTTCTTTTGTATTGGTCCAATCCTTGCAAGATTTGGAACAGCTAAGATACCTTTACCGGGAGGATGTTCGATAGGATCCAGACCAATCGATGAACATATAAATTCACTGAAAAAATTAGGAGTTGTATTTCAATACCGAAATAATTATTTAATAGCTAAAGTAATTAATCCCAAAAAAAGATTGTTGGGATCATCAATCAATTTTAAATGCAAAAGTGTAGGTGCCACTGAGACTTTATTAATGGCAGCATCTTTAGCTAAAGGGAAAACTATATTAAACAACGCAGCAGAGGAGCCAGAAATTGTAGATTTAGCAAACATGTTGAATCTAATGGGTGCACGAATAAAAGGTGCGGGATCTGAATGTATAACAATTGAAGGAGTTGAATCCCTAAAAGGATGCGATTACACAGTAATACCTGACAGAATTGAAGCAGGTACTTTTTTACTTGCTGCGGCAATAACAAGATCAACAATTAGTCTTTTCCCATGCGAACCAAATCACTTAAAAGCAGTAATTAACAAACTAGAACTTTGTGGCTGCAAGTTCGAATATTCAGATTTTTGTTTAAAAATCATTCCCAATCAAATTTTAAATTCAGTTGATATGACGACAAGTCCATTTCCTGGTTTCCCAACTGATCTACAGGCACCTTTTATGGCTTTAATGGCAACAGCAAATGGTATTTCAAAAATTAAAGAAACAGTATTTGAAAATAGAATGCATCATGTTAAAGAGCTAAATCGTATGGGGGCAAACATTACTTTAAAAGATAATATTGCAACAGTAGTCGGGGTTGAAAACTTAAAAGGAAGTGTAATTCTAGGATCTGATTTAAGGGCTTCGGCAGCATTGGCTCTTGCAGGACTTTCAGCAGATGGGAAAACTTTGATTGGAGGGGTAGAGCATTTAGAAAGAGGATACGAAAATTTCTCTACAAAATTACAAGAAATTGGAGCAGCGATAGTAATTAAAAAAAAAATTAAAATTATGTTTAAACTAAATAATTATTTTGCAAAAATTAGTCTTAAAAATAACTCTAAAAAATATACTTCGGCATTTGCTTTTTCATTTTTTATTGGATTCTTCATAGCAACTATTCCATATATTTATAAATTTATCGAGAACTTCAGAAATCAAATATTAATTCAAGAACAGAGAAAAATACAAATTGAAAACAAAGAAAAAATATGTAAGGACAAAAATAGTGACTACATAAAGTTTTTGGATCTTGGCTTTACAGAAACAGCGAATAGAAAATTTAATACTTGCATGATAGATAAATGAAAGAATATAAAAAATTACTTTATATATTTATGATCCTATTTCTAGTTGGCGGTTGCAAAATATTGGAGAAAAAAGCGACTGAAATTAAAAACAGTTTTGGAATACAATCATCAGAAGAAAGTATTAAAAAAGAAAATAGTATTGAAATTACAGTTTCATGTGGAGAAAATAGTAATCTCGAAAAGTATATCAACGATGGGTGGACGATTAAACAAGAATACTCAGAAGAAAAAGTTTGTTCATGGAAAACAGTTGCTGCCTCTAAAGATTGCGATTTAGAAAAAGATAAAGGTTGTAAAATAGTGAAACCAGACAAAGTTGGTGAAGAGAAATTTTATTTATTAGAAAAATAATAAATCTTAAATTTTTCTTCGTTTAGGCTTTAATAAATCATGTAGAAAGTTCTTTATTTAATTAATCGATTTCACCAGATTCTTTTAATGAATTAACAATTCTTTCATTTTCATTTTTTAAATTTTCTAATGCAGATTTGGTAAATTGTTCTTTTGCTTCAAATTTTGCTGAGCGAATTATTTTTTATTAGGTAATTTCTTTCTTTGCTCTTGATTCATTTTTAAATTGTTTCTCAGTGGATATTAAAAGAAAGAATTTTTTTATTAAAGTATGATTTTTTATCTAGTTTTTACTAGTAAAAAATTCATCAGAAAAGTAATTAAGTCCTTATTGAATTAGTTCCTATATCAACCGTGTCTACACACCTCCTAAGTCTTCTGAAATCATCAAGTACATTTCCGCAGCCATTAACTACGCATAACAATGGATCTTCTGCTATGTGAGTAAAAATTCCAGTTTCTTGAGTTACTAAATCATTAATTCCCTTTATTAGAGCTCCACCTCCCGCGAGCATGATTCCTCTCTCAACAATATCTGCCGCTAATTCAGGAGGAGTTCGCTCGAGAGTTCTTTTTATAGCTTCAATTATTTTACTAAGAGGATCAGTCATAGCCTCTCTAATTTCTCCAGAGGTTAAGGTAATAGATCTTGGTAAGCCGGAAGATAAGTGTAATCCCTTAACTTCAAAAGATGTATTGTCAAAACTGTCATCAGGGAAAGCAGAACCTATTTTAATTTTTATCTTTTCTGATGTTCTTTCACCAACAACCATATTATGCTTTTTTTTAAGATAGGTAGCTATTGATTCATTTATTTCATCTCCTGCTATTCGAAGAGATTCACTTACAACTGTTCCTCCAAGACTCAATACTGCTACTTCAGTTGTTCCACCGCCAATATCAACGATCATAGTTCCAATTGGTTCCGTTACTGGCAAAGAAGCTCCTATTGCGGCAGCTACAGGTTCATCGATTAAATAGACTTCCCGTGCCCCTGCTAATCCTGCTTCTCGAACTGCTCTTCGTTCAACACTGGTAACGCCACTTGGAATACCAATAACTATTCTTGGAGCTAAAAGACCCTTTCCTTCATTACATTTTTGAATAAAAGTTTTTATCATTTGTTCCGCTGCGTCAAAGTCTGCAATAACCCCATCCCTTAGAGGTCTTACTGCTCTTATATTTCCTGGGGTTCTTCCAAGCATTAATTTTGCTTCTTCACCTACTGCCAAAGGAGTTCCCTCTTCTAAATCCATAGCTACTACAGAAGGTTCTTCCAGAATTACGCCTTTCCCAGATACATGAATAAGAGTATTGGCAGTACCCAAGTCAATACCTATGTCTCTAGAAAATTGAAATCTATTCCAAAACATATACCTACTAAAAATTACTAAATTTAAATACTTCTTTTTATAGTAACACACATATACACCCTTATACACACTTATTTGAAGTAAATTACTTTATTCTCATTTATGTGCTAAATGACAACCTTTATAAAGACTTAAATTTCTTGAAGGTAAACACTTTGTGTGTCTTTTTTTATTTTTAATAAAAGTAATCAAATAGATATATCCAAAATAGATATCTAGTTACGATTTCTGAATCAATTGAAGCAAAAAAGTAAATTCAAGGATTTATAACTCCATTTAGATTTTTGTATTTCTGCCTTTTATACCCATAAATCAAAAAATATCGCTCTATAAAAAAAGAAAGTGTAGAGACATAAGTTCTTTTATGATTTCTCTATAGAGACTGACTTTTTGCATCACGTGAAACTTACGTGAAAGACCGCCATCGAAAACCATTGCAAATAGGTAGTAAATATCCTACGTGAAACTCACGTGAAACCAACTTTTTGTGGCTATAACTAGGTTTATAACCTATCTGTTATTCCCACTCAATTGTTCCTGGAGGCTTACTAGTAATATCAAAGACAACTCTATTAACCTGCTCTACTTCATTAACGATTCTATTAGAAATTCTCTCTAAGGTTTCATAAGGAATTCTTGACCAGTCAGCAGTCATACCATCTTCGCTTGATACGCATCGTAAAACTATAGGCCAAGCATATGTCCTTTTGTCTCCCATTACCCCGACAGTCTTGACAGGTAAAAGAACGGCAAATGCTTGCCAAATATCATTGTAAAGACCTGCTTTTTTTATTTCATCTCTTACTATCCAGTCTGCATCTCTCAAACAGTTTAGTTTTTCATGAGAAACTTCACCCAAAATTCTTATTGCTAGGCCAGGTCCAGGAAATGGATGTCTTTTGATAATTTCATCTGGTAATCCTAAAGCACCTCCAACCTTTCTTACTTCATCTTTAAAAAGTTTTCTTAATGGTTCGACTAATTTAAATTGTAAATCTTTTGGCAAACCGCCCACATTATGATGACTCTTTATTTTTACTGCGATTCGCTCACCGGTCTTAGGATCTATATTCGTTCCAGCACTCTCAATAACATCTGGGTAAAGAGTACCTTGAGCCAAATATTGGAAAGGACCTAATCTGTTACTCTCCTCTTCAAAAACTCTAATAAATTCTCTTCCAATAACTTTGCGTTTTTCCTCTGGATCAGTGATTCCATTTAATTTATTAATAAATCTTTCCCTAGCATTGATATATTCAACTTTTATATGAAATTTTTTATCAAAAAATTCCGTTAAAAATTCAGGTTCACCTTTTCGCATAAAACCTTGATCAATAAACATACAAGTAAGCTGTTTACCAATAGCTTTATTGAGAAGAAAAGCAAGGGTTGATGAATCTACGCCGCCAGAAAGAGCAAGTAAAACTCTCTTATCACCTACTTGTTGCTTAATTCTTGGAATTGTTTCCTCTAAAAAAGTTTCAGTAGTCCAATCGGCTTTACATTTGGAAATAGAATAAACAAAGTTTTCAATTACCGTCATTCCGAATTCTGAATGAATAACTTCAGGATGAAATTGAACACCAAATAATTTCTTTTGTTCATTTGATATTGCAGCATGCAGGGTATTTTCTGTATGCGAAATTTTAATAAATCCTTCAGGCAAGTTATTTATAGAATCTCCATGACTCATCCACATAATAGATTTGTCTTGAACATTAGATAGCAAATCACTTTCGCAATCAATATTTATTGGTGCTCTGCCATATTCAGCTTTATTAATTGCTGGAGTTACTTCTCCTCCTAATTCTTTAACCATTAATTGCATTCCGTAACATATACCCAAAATTGGAATACCTAAATCAAAAATCTTTGCATCACATTTAGGTGCATTATCTTCATAAACAGAACTTGGACCACCACTTAGAATAATCCCTTTTGGATTTATATCCCGAATCTCCTTGACAGAGGTAAAATTACTAACTACAAGAGAAAATACATCTGCTTCTCTTATTCTCCTTGCAATTAATTCAGAATATTGAGATCCAAAATCTAGAATTAATATTGAGGGATCTCTCTCTTTTTTTAGTAATTTTTTACTCATGTCTAAAAGTTACCTCAATTTATTTACAAAAACATAACCCACTTAAAATTAGAAATGTTTAAAAAGCAGAAATATAGTCTTTACTATTGTTACCTGACCAACGAATTTTTCTATTTCTATCAAAGATAATTGCTCCAACTTTCATATCTGTTTTTATATATCGATTGATATATTCTGTAGAGCGCTTTTCAATAGTATCTGATAATTTATTCCATAGTTTATCAGCCATAGAAAGACTAAAACTTTCAAGAACTAACAAAGCATCTTCAACTGTATTTGATTGCGATAATTTTTGAATTATTTCTAGTGGAACTTCTTCTTTTACGGCTAAATAAACAAGAATTTCAATTCTTGCATCTGCTAAATGATTATGAGTATGAAAAATTCCTCCAGCTAATTTAATTAATTTGCCATGATACCCAAAAAGAATTACTGTTTTAATCTTTTGTAATGCAGCATCAACTAATAATGGTCCTATCCAATTACCTACTTTAATAATAGGAAATTTTATGTTGGAACTTTTTGCTAAATTTAAGCCATTTTCACCAATAACAAAAATTATTTTGTCAGAAACGTCATTAGCAATAATTTGTTTTAGCTGAGCTTTTGCATTTTTTAATTGATCGGGTGAAGCACTTACAAAAGTTTCGGCGCTAGTACCTATAATTGACAGGCCTTCTACAATTCCAAATGATTTATTACTAGTTCTCTCGGCCAAAAATTTTCCATTTGGAAATATAATCTCTAAATTTAGTTTGTATCCTTCTGGAATAATATCTAATAAATTTTCAACTAATACTTCTTTAGCAAAATTAGAAATGCAGATCTTAGAGGTCTTTTGATCGATACCAACTCCGTAACCAGGAATAATATTGATTCGATCTAATCTTTTATTACTTGTCTTATAAGTTTTTTCTAATGAAGCTATTGTCCATATTTCTAAGTTTTGTGTTAAATCAAGATCTAATCCAGAATCTACAAAAGAAATTCCAAGGGCATGAGACTCTTCATTAATTAAGCCAGAAGAATGAACCTTAATTTTTATTAAATTTTTATCTTTTGGAATTTTAATTAATTCATAATCTTCAAATGGTAATCCTATTAATTTTTTAATTGCTGACTTAGCAGCTCCAGTTACCCATAAAGGTAAAGAAAATCCTTTTTTCAAATCAAGTAATTGAAAAATATTTTATGACTACTAATCTTAGAATGACCTATTAATTAAAAAGTGGCCATACAACAAAAATTATCATTGATGATACCTGGTCCCACGCCAGTTCCAGAAAAAGTTTTACAAGCACTTGGAAGGCATCCCATAGGACATAGAAGTAAAGATTTTCAAGACCTTATGGAAATCACTACTAAAAATCTACAATGGCTACATCAAACAAACAATGATGTTTTAACGATTACAGGTAGTGGAACAGCTGCCATGGAAGCAGGAATGATTAGTACCTTAAGCAAAGGAGACAAAGTTATTTGTGGTGAAAATGGAAAGTTTGGTCAAAGATGGGTAAAAGTTGCAAAAGAATTCGGACTAGAAGTGATTAAAGTTGAGGCAGAATGGGGAAAACCACTTGATCCAGAAAATTTTAATACAATCTTAAAAAAAGATAATAAAAAAGAAATAAAAGCAGTTATCCTTACACATTCAGAAACGTCAACTGGAGTTATTAATGATTTAAAAACAATAAGTTCTCATATACGTAATCATAAAAAAGCGTTATCAATTATTGACTGCGTTACAAGTATTGGAGCTTGTAATGTACCGGTAGATGATTGGGAACTAGATGTTGTTGCTTCAGGATCTCAAAAAGGATATATGATACCTCCAGGTTTAAGCTTTGTATCAATGAGCGAGAAAGCTTGGCAAGCTTCAGAACAATCTAATTTACCTAAATTCTATTTAAATTTAAAATCATATAAAAAGAGTCTTTTAAGTAATAGCAATCCTTATACACCTGCAGTAAATTTAGTTTTTGCTCTAGATGAATCATTAAAAATGATGAAAGATGAAGGACTAGATAAAATCTTTAAAAGACATGAAAGACATAAACTCGCAGTAAGTGAAGCTGTAAAAACACTTAACCTAAAATTATTTGCTGATGAAAATCATTTAAGTCCTGCTGTTACTGCAATTCAAATCGAAGATATAGATGCAGAAGAGTTCAGAAAGAATATAAAAAATAAATATGATATTTTACTGGCTGGAGGACAAGATCATTTAAAAGGGAAAATATTTAGAGTAGGTCACTTAGGTTACATAAATGATAGAGATATAATTACAGCAATAGCAGCTATTGGCAATACATTAGTCGAACAAAATATAATTTCTACGGATACAGCAGGAAAGGCCTTAAAAATTGCATCCTGCCATTTATACGCAAGGTAAACTAAGTACCAGGTTCTTCAACATTTCCACCTAATTCAACAATTTTTTTCATTAATACTAACGATTTTTGTTCGTCACCCTTAGTTTGAGCTACGGCAAGAGCGAATTCTAATTTTTCGAGTTGATGTCCTCCTTCAAAAAAGGATAACTTCTTTTTGATTGGGTTTTTATTACCTCTATAAGAAATTTGTGAAGCCATAAGAAATAGTGCTTTACTTATTATTATGCCAACTCAAAGGCCCATTATGTAGCAAAAATTCAACTATTTTTTAAAAATAAGTTTTAATGGTAAATATTTAGGCTGATTAATTTTTGTTTAATGCGAATAAAATCTATTAAATTTCATAAAAAACTATGTAATTAGTAAATAACAACATATTTTGAACATATACCCAGGCCTTTGAATTTATTCCTAATATTATGACCAAACAATTAATTTCTTAAATGTCGAATATAAATCTAATTTATTATTTAATTGCAGGCACAGCTTTTGGCGCACTAGCTTTAAAAACAGGCATACCAGCAGCTCCACTCGCAGGGGCTTTAATTGGTGCAAGTATTTTAGGCATCAGCGGGAAAGTTGAGCCTGCCACCTGGCCAAATGGGACAAGAACTATATTAGAGATAGGTATTGGTACTGTTATTGGAACAAGCTTAACAAAGGACTCATTAGTTGAATTACAAACTTTATGGAAACCTGCAATTTTAATCACATTTACACTAATAATTACTGGCTTAGCGATTGGTTTATGGACTAGCAGATTACTTAATGTAGATATAATCACAACAATTCTTGGTGCTGCTCCAGGAGGGATAAGTGGTATGAGTTTAGTTGGTACAGAATATGGAGTAGGAGCAGCAGTTGCAACTCTTCACGCAGTTAGATTAGTTACTGTTCTTTTAATTCTGCCATTGGTTGTAAAAATGCTCAATCTATTTGGAATAATAAAATCTTAAATTTGTCTAGACATAATCCAAATTAAAGATACTTTTTATATAGACAGATAAAAAAACTAATGAAAGGGAATAAAAAAATAAGATTCATTTTGCCTGTAGCTACAATGTTTTTTCCATTACTATTATTTGCCCCTAAAGCAATTGCAGGCTCGTTTGGAGCAGAAATATTCTGTACGATGAGAGATGGTGGGAATGACCATGAAAGCAGTTGGCAAGCAGCTTACAGTTATATTAAGAAACAAAAAGGGGGTTTTTTTAAGACCTCTCCTAAGCAGGCCGCCGGGCAAATTATTGAAACAGTCGTAAGAGAAAGAGATAAGTTTTCTTATTGTGTTGAATTTTTAGATCAACTTCATCCTGATAGAAAGTTGCAATTAGAAAACAATAGAAAAGAAAAGAGGCGAAAACAAGAAGAACTTTTGCAAGAAAAAGAAAGTAAAGACTTCTCCAAAGAAACCTTTGATAGATATAGCTATTAAAGTTAAAAGTATATTTAATTACATTTAGCTTATAAATTAAATATTACTTATAAGGTATAATTAAATACATAAAATATATTCAGTCCGGGAAATATAGTCTTAAAAATAATAAAAAACCTATTGACTTTTATATTGAATCGGTCAAAATTGTAGGAAATTAAATAATCTGAATGCACATTAATGATGCTGTCTTTTTAGAAGATTTATGCCCTAAATTCAGATTAAGGCAATGGCGAAAATCAATTCATACATTTACAGGAAAAAGTTGCATATACTGCGGAAAACCTTCAGAGTCCATTGACCATGTACTTCCTAGAAGTCAGGGAGGATTGAGTACAACCGAAAATTGTGTCCCAGCATGCTTATCATGCAACGGCGACAAATCTGATGATAATGCTTTGTATTGGTATAGAAAACAAAAATTTTATGATCCAAGAAGAGCTATGGCTATTAGAGCATGGTTAGATGGTGATCTGAGATTAGCTTTAAGATTATTACAATGGGCAAATCCTACCTTTATAAATAAAAAAAATACAAATTACGAGTTTGATGATGATGAATATAATGCCGCGTAATTACCAGACCATACAAGCCTTTGTAGATTGATATTTTTTGCATAAAACTTCTGAATCTTGTGGGGATTCAGGAAATATTAAAAATGCACACGATACTAAAAGTATTAGAAATAATTTTTGATAGAATTTAAAATCTAAACCAGATTTTGAATAATTTGATTTTTCTTTAACTCGAGAATTGGAATTATCAAAACCAGCTATCTTTAGTTTTACCTCAGGCTGAATTAAAGTCTGCATTTTCTTTAATAATACATATGTACTATATATAATACTTAATGGCTAATTTATCAAGTCCAATTACAGCGAAAAATAAATTCCTAATCTTTGGAGGAGGTTTTAGCGGAGACTATTTTGCAAAATCAATCAGAAAACTAGGCTGCATGGCATTAGCAAGTTCTCGATCTATAAGTAATGACCCAAATAGTTTTATTTTTAATAGCGAAGATAATTCAATACCTGAAGATTCAATCTTTGAGGGAGTAACACATATTCTCAGTTGTATACCTCCAGATAAAAATGGTAAAGACCCTGTATTAAAGAGGCTTAAAAATAAAATTAAAAATTTATCTCTAACATGGGTTGGATATCTTTCTACTACTGGTGTTTATGGCAACACCTATGGTGATTGGGTTTGTGAGGAAGATCAACCCAATCCATTTCAAGAAAGAAGTCAAAGGAGATTAAATTGTGAGAGAGAATGGATGAATTCAAATTTGCCAATACAAATTTTCAGATTACCTGGAATTTATGGTCCAGGGAGGTCAACTTTAGAAGCTATTAAAACAAGAAAAATCAAAGTGATAGATAAAGAAAATCAAGTATTCTCAAGAATTCATGTCGCTGATATTGCAAATGCAATTATTTATTTAATACAAAATAAAAATAATTTGGATTTTCATCAAATAATTAATATCGCAGATGACGAACCTTGCTCACAAATTGAAGTCATAAGATATGGCTACCAATTACTTGGATTAGAAATGCCCAACAAAATATTATATGAAGAAGCTAAAAAAAGAATTATCGCCAATAGCCCGATCTTTTTGGAAAGAAAATAGAAGAGTTTCAAATAAATTATTATGTGAAAAATTAGGATATAAACTTATTTATAAAAACTACAAAGCAGGATTAAATAATTGCCTTATTGAAATTAAATCATGAATAATCAAAGTAATAGTATTGAAGATAAATTTAAAATTATAATAAGTGTTGGAGACGAGTCAGGCATCGGACCTGAAATTATTTTGAAAGCTCTTTTTTCAAAAGAAATTCCACATAATCTTGATTTTATAATTGTTGGATCAAAAAATAACCTAGAAAATACTTATAAAAATCTTAAATCTTTAGGAGTCAAAAATATTGTAGACCCTAATAATTACCAAATACATGATATTAAAATTCCATTTGAAATAAATAAACAAAAAAAAAGTAATGGAAATGCAAGTTTCTTTTACTTAAAAAAAGCTATTGAAATTGTTCAGAAATATAAAAATGCAGCACTAGTTACTGGACCTATTTGTAAAAAGTCATGGTCTTTAGCAGGCCATAATTATTCAGGTCAAACAGAATTATTGGCAGAATCTTGTAAGGTTAAGGATGTAGGTATGTTATTTACAGCTAAATCTCCAATCACTGGTTGGAGATTTAACACCTTATTGGCAACTACCCATATACCTTTATGCGACGTACCAAAACAATTATCTACACACCTAATTCATACAAAATTAGATTTGTTTGCAAAATTTTGCAAAACTTATGTTAATAAACCCCTCTTAAAAGTTGCTGGATTAAACCCTCATGCTGGTGAAGCAGGCATATTAGGAAGTGAAGAAAAAGATTGGCTCAACAATGCGGTTACTAGCTGGGGTAAGCAAAATAAAGGAGTTCAAATATCAGGTCCTATTTCTCCTGATACTTGCTGGAATTCTTCTTCAAAAGCTTGGAGAGATAAAACAGCTCCAACACATGATGGAATTCTTGCTATGTATCATGATCAGGGATTAATTCCTATAAAAGTTATAGCCCTTAATTACTCAGTTAATACAACTATTGGTTTACCTTTTATTAGAACATCACCTGATCATGGGACTGGATTTGATATTGCAGGAAAGGGATTAGCTCAATCTCAAAGTATGGTTGAAGCAATAAAAGCAGCTTTTGATTTAACTAAAGATTCAAGACTGTTTAACGCGCATTAATACTTGTCCAAACTCTACTGGTGTTCCATTTTCAACAAGAATTTCTACAATTTCAGCATTAAACTCTGATTCAATTTCGTTCATCAACTTCATAGCTTCAAGTATGCAAATCGTTTGCCCAATAGTGATCTTACTTTCTAAATCAACAAATGGGGCCTCTCCGGGAGCCGCAGCCCTATAAAACGTTCCTACCATAGGAGAAGTAATGTCTATAAGATCTGAGCGCCCTGGAGGGGCCACCTGAGACACTTCAGTATTACTTGTCAGGGTAATATTATCTGTTGATGTTGATTGAGAAGTAATTATTTGCTTCTCCAAAGAATTGTTTGTTGTCGAATTACTCGGTGAATTATTCTGATCAAACAAATTTCTTTTTATTTCAAGTTTAAAATCTTCTCCTTCTAAAGAAAATTCTTGAATATCACTTGTAGAAATTTTTTCTATCAAGCGATCTAAGTCATCATGATCTAATTTCATAGCCATTAGTTTTCACGTCCAAGATAACTATCGTTACGAGTGTCAACCTTAATCATTTCTCCTATAGAAATAAACAAAGGGACCATAACTTGAGCACCTGTCTCTAGGATAGCTGGTTTAGTACCCCCACTTGCAGTATCTCCTTTAACTCCAGGATCTGTTTGTGTAACTTTTAAAGTTATAGAAATTGGAAGTTCAACTTCTAAAACTTTATCTTTATGAAAAATCACATTAACCTCCATACCTTCTTTTAAATACTTTGATCCTCTGCCGATTTGATCAGAGGATAGTCTTGTTTCTTCAAAACTTGTCATATCCATAAAAACATAATCACCTGACTCCACATAAGTATGTTGCAGGTTAGACTTTTCAAGTACAGCTTGTTGTACTGATTCTCCAGCTCGAAAAGTTTTTTCGACTACATTACCGTTTCGAACTGATTTTAATTTTGTTCGCACAAAAGCAGAACCCTTACCAGGCTTGACATGTAGAAATTCTACTACGCGCCAAACTTGTCCATCTATCTCGATGGTGGTACCTGTGCGAAAATCGTTACTGGAAATCATTCCTGTATTACATATCCAAGGATCATAAACCTGTAAGAGTGCTATGCAAAACTTCTTATCAAATCAGAACAAACATTATTTAATTTTAATTTTAATTTTAATACAAGTTTGCTTCTTAAAACCAACACAAGTATTAGCTGATTTACCTACGGGAAATGCAGTAAAAGATCCCAATGCAATACTCAGAAATGCTCTCCCTATCAAGCAAGTTGAGCTACAAGAAATTCAACATAAGTTGGAGGACACAAGTGACCTTGTGAGAGGAGGAAGATGGCCCGCTCTCTTAAAAACTGTTACAAAATGTCAATCTTTACTAAAAAAATATAAGACTCGCATTATTGAGGAATTACCAGTTGAAAAACAAAAAATTGCAGAAAACACATTTTTAGATCTTAAAAATGATTTTGATAATCTGCAAGATGAAGCTAAATCTAAAGATAAATATTCATTCATTACAACCAGAAGAGAATCACTAGATAAAATAGGTGGACTAGAAGAATATTTTTTACCAAGTGAATTTCCCTATTCTATTCCAAGCGAATTTGACGATCTTCCAAGATTACTTGGAAGAGCAAAAGTAAATATTAAAACTTCTAAAGGTAATATGCAAGCAATAATAGATGGATATAATGCACCCCTCACTGCTGGTGCATTTATAGATTTATCTTCAAAAAACTTTTACAATAATTTACCAATTAATAGAGCAGAAGAATTTTTTGTTCTTCAAACTGGTGATCCATTAGGTAATGAGATTGGATACATCGATCCTGAAACAAATGTGGAGAGACATGTCCCTCTAGAAATAAGAATACCTAACGAAAGTCAAACTTTTTATAATGAAACTTTTGAGGAGTTAGGCCTTTATACAGAAACACCAACTTTGCCGTTTGCAACACTTGGAACCTTAGGGTGGTCTCATTCAAGTAAAGCTGTTGATGATGGATCATCTCAGTTTTTCTTCTTTTTGTATGAAGCAGAACTGAATCCAGCTGGTCGTAATTTAATTGACGGAAGGAACGCAGCGTTTGGTTATGTTATAGAGGGTTTTGAAGTTTTAGAAGAGCTTACAAAAGATGACACAATTATCTCAATAGATGTTTTAAATGGAATGGATAAGCTTAAATTAAATGCATAAAGAATTATTAGAGGACATAGGCGAAAAAGAATTAATAAAAAGGCTTGCTAAATTTATGCCAACAAATCAAGTCTCTGATGATTGCGCATTTGTTAAAACTAAAAATAAAGACTTACTGATTAATACTGATTCATTAGTTGAAAATATCCATTTTAATGATGATACGATTTCTGCCTTAGATATAGGATGGAAAGCAGTAGCAAGTAATATATCTGACTTAATCTCAAGTGGATGCAGCAAAATTATAGGAGTTAATATTGGATTAGTAGTTCCTTCTAAAACAGATTGGATTTGGGTTAAAGATTTATATACAGGAATACATCTGGCTTTAGACCATTTCGGAGGCTTTATTCTTGGAGGGGATTGTTCTATGGGAAAAGAAAAAGTAATTTCTATGACAGTTCTTGGAGAACAAGGAGAAATAAAATTACGAAGAAACTCATGCAAACCAAAAGAAATCATCTTGACAACAGGGATTCATGGCCTAAGTAAATTAGGATTGATGATAAGAAGTAAAGCAATTTTTGAAAGCGATATTTCTATGACACAATCATTAATAAATAGTTCTATAGAACAATTTTGCAAACCAAAGCTTAACCCAAAATTTCTTCAAAAAATACTAAAATCTCGTCCCAATAAAAGTATTAAAATAATTGGTTGTACTGATAGTAGTGATGGCTTCTTCCAAGCATTATTAGATTTAGCAACTGAAAGTAATTGCAAGGCAATTGTTGATTATACAAAACTTCCTAAACATAAAAATTGGCCTAAAGGAGATAAATGGGATGAATATTATTTCTTTGGCGGGGAAGATTACGAATTAGTATTTTCTCTACCCAGAAAATGGGCTAATAATCTTTTATGTGAAGATAAAACTGTCACAGAAATTGGATATTTTACAAAGGGAGAACGATCCGTCGTATTTGAAAACTGTAATAACGAAAGGTTATTAACGAACAAATCTTTTTCTCACTTTTGATTATTCCCAGTTTTTAGCTACTATCTCAGCTAAATCAACAACTCTTTGACTATAACCCCATTCATTGTCATACCAAGCAAGAACTTTTACAAGATTATCACCAATAGCCATAGTAAGATCACTATCTACTATTGAAGACTCATTAGTTCCTGCATAATCGCTGGAAACAAGTGGCTCATCCCCATATTTAATAATACCTTTCATTGATCCCAAAGAAGATTCTTTAAGAGCATTGTTAACTTCATCACTTGTAACGGATTTTGAAGATTCAAAAACAAAATCTACAGCTGAAACATTAGGGGTAGGAACTCTCATGGCAATACCAGTGAGTTTACCTGTCATCTCAGGGTAGACCAAGGCAACTGCTTTAGCAGCTCCTGTTGAAGTAGGAACAATATTTGTAGCTGCTGCTCTAGCCCTTCTTAGATCTCTATGACTATTATCCAAAATACGTTGATCACCGGTATAGCTATGAATAGTTGTCATCAATCCTTTATTAATGCCGAACGTTTGATCAAGAACTTTTACTACTGGAGCAAGACAATTTGTAGTGCAACTGGCATTACTCAAAATATCATAATCGCTATGTTTGTATTGATCAGCATTCACTCCTACTACATAAGTTCCAACACCTGCACCTTTACCCGGAGCAGTAAGAATTACTTTCTTAGCACCAACCTCAAGGTGCTTACTTGCCCCAACATCAGTATTGAACACACCAGTTGATTCTATAACTAAGTCAACCCCCCAATCTTTCCAAGGCAAATTCATTGGATTTCTATCAGAGAAACACTTAATTGTTTTGTTATTAATTACAAAAGTATCATCAGTGTATTTAATATCTACCCCATCCAATTTTCCTAGCACTGAATCATATTTGAGAAGGTGAGCATTGGTTTTAGGATCTGAAGTTACATTTATACCAACCACTTCAATGTTGGTATAAGCCCCTCTACTTAACCAACAACGCATAAAGTTTCGCCCAATTCTGCCAAACCCATTAATCGCAACACGCAAAGTCATAACTAAAAATTTTCTAAATGATTAACCTAAGTTGCTGATCATACAGAATTTTGTGCAATAACGTAAGCATTTTTTGATTTATTAAGCAAATTATTCTATTTTTGTATTAATTCATAAAAAAACTAACGTTATTTGTAAAAATTAAATACCAAAATAATTACTTTGAAGTTATCTTAATTTCAAATATAAAAATAATAATTGAATACAAAATTAGTAGTTAAAGATCATTTTCATTTTATTGGAATTGGCGGTATTGGAATGTCTGCAATCGCTTTAGCATTAATCAAGAAGGGATACTCTGTTTCTGGCTCTGATTTAGTTAAAAATCAAGAAACGAATAACTTAGAAGCATTAGGGGCCATAATTTTTGATTCTCAAATAAAAAATAATATCGATTTTGTGATTTCAAAATTTCAAAATCAGACAATTAATTTTGTCATTAGCTCCGCAATTAAAGATGAAAACGAAGAATTATGCTTTTGCAAAAAAAATAATTTATTAATAAAACATCGTTCAGAAATTCTTGCGATGATAATGAGATCATACATATCATTATCAATCTCAGGAAGCCATGGGAAAACATCTACTAGTACTTTCCTTTCTACATTATTAGAGTTATGTACGCATAATTCTTCTTCAATAACTGGTGGAATAATACCAATTTATGAATCCAATGCTTATATCGAAAACACTAAATACTTAGTAACAGAGATTGATGAATCTGACGGAACAATTAATAATTACAATTCAAATATTGGCATAATAAATAATATTGATTTCGATCATTGTGACCATTACTCAAACATAGGCGAAGTATTATCTTCGTTTAAAACATTTGCTTCTAATTCAAAAAAATTATTAATTAACTACGATTGTAAGATTACCAGAGAAAACTTTACTTCTAATAATCAATGGTCTATAAAAGAAAAAAATAATATTGCTTACTCAATAATTCCACATACTATTAACAAAGATAAAACCATTGGTGAATATTATGAGCGCGGTAATTATATTGATATGATAGATATTCCAGTTCCTGGGTTACATAATCTTTCTAATATTACTGCTGCAATAGCAGCTTGTAGAATGACCGGAGTAAGTTTTAAAAAAATTAAAAAAAATATCAAATTCTTAGAATTACCAAAAAAAAGATTTGAATTAAGAGGTGAACTAAAACAAAGAATTATTTATGATGACTATGCACATCACCCTAATGAAATTAAAGCAACAATTGAGTTAGCGAGGTTATTTATAAAAGATAAAAATAATTGTAGCAAGAAAGAAAGAGGAAGATTAATTGCTATTTTTCAACCTCATAGATTTACTAGAGTAAAACAATTTATTAATGAATTTGTAAAAGAACTTTCAAAAGCAGATGTTATTTATCTAACAAATATTTTTGGGGCTGGAGAAAACAATGTAGATAATATTAACTCGCAACTAATTGCTAATCTTATTTATAAAAAAAATAAGAATGTTTTATGCTTAAAAGACAATTATGAAATTAAAAATAAATTTTTAAAATTGACTAATAAAAATGATTTAATTTTAAATATGGGGGCTGGAGATTGTCATAACCTATGGTCAATCTTAAATAATTAGAATACTAAAAATGATTAAATAATTGATGAAAACAATTAATTTTGAAGAGAAAACAAACCTCTCTAATTATACAACGATAAGAGTTGGTGGATTAGCAGAATATTTTTCAAAACCAAATAATACTGATGAATTCATTGATTTAATAAAGTGGTCACATTTAAATAATCAAAAATGTCATATAATTGGAGCCGGCTCCAATTTACTAATAAATAATATTTTCTTAAAAGGCTTAACTATATGCACAAAAAAAATGCGTTCTATCACAATTCAAGCACGCAAAGGAATTGTAGTAGCAGAGGCTGGTGTAATGCTTCCAACAATGTCAAATATGCTTGCAAAAAACGGATTGCAAGGCGGTGAGTGGGCTGTTGGAATACCAGGCACAGTTGGTGGCGCTATTTGTATGAACGCAGGCACAGGAAAATTGTCATTGGCCAATAATCTATTATCAGTTCAGGTTATTGATACTAAAACTCTTAAAATTTTTGAAATTGAAAGAAAAGATATTAATTTTCAATATAGATTCAGTCCTTTTCAGCAAAATAACCTTTTAATTATAAGTGCAAAACTACTATTTGAACCGAAAGGAAATATTGAACAATTATTAGAAACTACAAAGGAAAATCTTAAAAAAAAGACTGATACGCAGCCATACGACTTACCAAGCTTTGGAAGCGTTTTTAGAAATCCAACTAATACGTATGCAGGAAAATTAATTGAGGAATTAGGATTAAAAGGTTTTAAAATAGGCGACGCAGAAATATCAAATATGCATGCAAATTTTATAGTTAACAATTCTTCTGCGAATTCAAAAGACATTTTAGATTTAATAACAGTAATTCAACAAAAAGTACTACAAAAGAAAGGGATTTTTCTTCAACCGGAAGTAAGAATGATCGGATTTGACTATCCTTAATTAAAGAAACTTTTTTATCAAATGGCAGGTTTTGGACTTCCAAATTTTGGACAACTTACAGAAGCTTTTAAAAAAGCTAAAGAAATTCAACAAAATGCTCAGAAATTACAGGATGAACTTGAAAGTATGGAAATTGAAGGTAAAAGTGAAGATGAAATGATAAAAGTATGGATTAGCGGTAACCAACTTCCTCTAAGAGTTGAAGTAAATGAAAAAATTTCAACTGCTAATAAAGAAGAAATAGAAAAAAATATATTAGAAGCTATTAAAAAGGCTCATGAGAGTTCAACTACAACTATGAAAGAGAGAATGAATGACTTAACTGGTGGATTAAATCTTAATCTCCCTGGCTTAGATAACAATGATTCTTAGATGATTCAATCATTTCTTTGTAAAAAGTATACCTCTCAAAATTTTTATTTAAATTGCAACCCTGATCATTTATATGCAAGCAATTACGGAACTTACACTTTATACCCTTAGTGACTACTTGTTTGTAAATTTCTAAATATAAATTAGGTAATGCACGAATATCTATTTCAAGTGCTTGCATATTAAAACCTGGAGTATCAACAATATAACTTTTGCTTGATAAAGAAAATAGCTCTACATTTCTCGTCGTATTTTTCCCACGTTTTATTTTGCTTGAGACGGCTGCAGTTGTATTATCAAGCCCTGGAATTATCATATTTAATAAAGTAGTTTTGCCGACACCAGACGGGCCCATAAATATAGAACATTTTTTTTTCTTCAAATCAATCATCAAATTTTTAAAATTATCTGGATTATTAAAATTTAAAGTAATAGCCTGATAGCCCCACTTCTGAAATTTATCAATTAAGGACAGTCTTTTTTCTTCTGTTATTAAATCACATTTGGTCAGCACCAATCCAACCTCTACTCCTAATTGCTCAGCAGATATTAAAAACCTATTTACTTGAGATAAATTTAATTTTGGCTCTTCTACTGAACAAATTACATATATATTTGAGA